>CAJXYT010000040.1 GCA_913063505.1 uncultured Gammaproteobacteria bacterium
TTTTTTCAAGCAGAAGACGGCATACGAGATCTAGTACGGTCTCGTGGGCTCGGAGATGTGTATAAGAGACAGCTCGAAAAACGTCCGGTGCCTAGTGACGCATTGGAACAATCAATCGGTCGACTGATTCACAAGCTGCGAACCATGGGTGAACGTGAAGTTCCTTCGCGACTGGTCGGCGAACTCGTCATGCAGGAATTACACGAACTCGATGAAGTCGCCTACGTTCGTTTCGCATCCGTCTACCGACGCTTCCAGGACATCACGGAGTTTGAAGACGAGATCAAACACCTGCAGAAGATTTCTGAAACAGCAGCCAGTCGCGAGCAGATGTCACTGCTGCCTGAGCTGCTTGGCAAGAAAAGCAAAAAATAAGCCTTATGTTATCGTTCACTACTCAGGATTGCGTACACATGGCGCACGCATTGCGTCTGGCGGAGCGTGGCCAATACACGGCGCATCCGAATCCAATGGTCGGCTGCGTACTAGTCAAAGACGACACGATCGTCGGTGAGGGATGGCACGAAAAAACGGGCGCGGCTCATGCCGAAGTCAATGCGCTGCGGCGTGCTGGTGAAGCGGCCCGAGGGTCAACGGCCTACGTGACATTGGAACCGTGCTCACATCACGGCAAAACACCACCGTGCACCGAAGCGCTCATAAAAGCTGGCGTTAGAAAGGTCATCGCAGCGATTCAGGACCCATTTCAGAAATCGGCCGGCCATGGCTTAGAGCGCCTACTGGAGGCGGGCATTGAAGTTCAGTCCGGTTTAATGCAGTCGGCTGCGGAGGAACTAAACCGTGGATTTCTGATGAGGGCTGTCAGGCAACGGCCATTCGTTCGATTGAAGTTGGCGGCGAGCATCGACGGTGCGATTTCCATGGCGAGCGGCGAGAGTCAGTGGATTACGAGTCCCGCGGCACGCGCGGACGTACAACGATTACGTGCCCGCTCAGGAGCTATTATGACCGGTATTGGTACTGTCTTGGCGGACGATCCGTCGCTGACTGTTCGAGCGGCAGATATTGAGACGGGTGGAATCCAGCCGATCCGGGTCGTTCTTGATCGCCATTTGCGAATACCTGTATCTGCAGCGATGCTGAGCCTCGAGGGGACAACGTTGGTGTGCTGTACCGGTGATCATGACGCAACACACTTACTTAGCTCGAATGCTGAAGTCGTGTCATTTTCGAGCGTTGATGGTCGCGTTGATGCACATGAGGTTCTCATGGAACTTGCAGCGAGAGGTGTGAGCAATGCGCTGGTTGAGGCTGGCCCAAGCCTTGCGGGCTATTTATTGGAAAGAAACCTGGTCGATGAACTTGTGATTTATCAGGCACCCCATATCATGGGTAGCCAGACAATGAGACTCGTCAATACGCCTTCCTGGACCACACTTGCCGACCGCAAGAACCTTACGATCAATGACACGCGCCGATTCGGACCGGATACTCGAATCATCGCCACGCTTAATCAGGCTGACTAATGTTCACAGGGATCATAAAAGCAAAGGGATACATTACTGCGATGGAGCGGCGGGCTGGTGACGTACGGCTTAGCGTCAGTTCCGATGGTTTGTCTTGGGGTGACTATGAGATTGGCGAAAGCATTGCGGTCAACGGTGTTTGTCTGACGGCGATAGCGTTCCAGAAAAACGGATTCGATACAGACGTGTCGGTTGAAACACTCGAGGTTACCGCGTTGGGTAAGCTTGCTGCTGGCGCGAGCGTTAATTTGGAACCAGCTGTCAGCCTCGGTGAACGTATGGGTGGACACTTGGTGAGTGGACACGTCGATTGTGTCGGATGCGTAACGTCGAGATCGGCGGACGCACGGTCAATCAGGGTTACGATCGAAATTCCGACTGAATACGCGCACTATGTAGCTAAGAAGGGTTCGGTCTGCATTGATGGGGTTAGTCTTACCATCAATAAAGTATCGGGAAATAGCTTCGAATTGAATATCATTCCTCACACTGCAGAGGTCACGATTATGAGCGACTATACGGTCGGTACCGTCGTAAACGTCGAAGTTGATCTACTGGCTCGATATTTAGAGCGGTTGATCAGCAAGGATAACGACGCAATTTCACTCGACTTCCTCAAGGCCAATGGCTATGCCGGATAACACAACGACTCATCCCAGCGCGGTGAATAACATCTTCTCCGATATCAAAGACATTATTGCTGATGTGAAGGCCGGTAAGATGGTCATTATGGTTGATGACGAAAATCGCGAAAACGAAGGCGATCTGATCATGGCGGCCGAAAAAGTTCGGCCTGAAGACGTTAACTATATGGCCACGCATGGCCGGGGTCTGGTGTGTCTCACACTCTCACGGGATCGTTGCAAGCAGCTGCGCTTGCCGCTGATGGTGCGCGATACGGATCAGCACCATGCGACGAACTTTACTATCTCAATCGAAGCGGCCGAAGGCATAACGACCGGAATCTCGGCACACGATCGTGCGCATACAATTCAGGCGGCTGTTGCGCCAGGCGCGAAGCCGGAGCACCTACGTCAGCCGGGTCACATTTTTCCGGTAATGGCACAACCGGGTGGTATTCTGACTCGCGCAGGACACACTGAGGCGGGATGTGATCTGGCGCGACTCGCCGGACTGGAGCCTGCGGCAGCGATCGTCGAGATTCTAAAAGAAGATGGCAGTATGGCGCGTCGTCCAGATCTCGAGATTTTCGCTAAGACGCACGATATCAAGATCGGCACGATCGCCGATTTGATTCGATATCGACTGGATACAGAACAAAACGTTGAGAGAATCGCTGACAAGGTCGTCGAGACGGAGCACGGTGAATTCACGCTGTACTTTTATGACGATCACGTAAACCGCGCCGTCCACATGGCGCTAGTCAAAGGCGATCTCGAATCGGTTGATACTCCCCTCGTTCGGGTGCACATTCAGGATACCCTTGGCGACGTCATCGGCGTGAAAAGCCAGTCTCTTGGCTGGCCATTGAGCGGTGCGATAAAGCGGATCGCTGAGGAAAAAGTCGGCGTCATCGTGCTGTTACGTGATCAGGAGTCTTCGCGCGATTTCATGGATTCAGTGGAAACACTGGGACAGCGCCACGACGAACTTGAATCGCGTCGCTCGGGTGATGAGGTCTTGCGTACTTACGGCATTGGCGCACAGATATTACGAGACCTCGGCCTCCGTAAAATCCGTGTATTATCAGCACCTAAACACATGTATGCGATTTCCGGTTTCGACCTCGAAATTACGGAATACGTCTAAGGGTAGCGCGACACCATGGACAGAATTAAGACCACTGAAGGCGACGTCATTATTCGTGATGGCCGCTTCGCTATCGTCGCGGCACGCTTTAATGACTTCATCGTAGAGTCGTTGATCAAAGGCTCTTTGCACTGCCTCCGGCAGCATGGTGCGAGCGATGGTGATATCGAAATTATTCGCGTACCCGGTGCATTTGAAATGCCGATAGCAATCGACAAAGTTGCTGCGACCCGCCGTTTTGACGGCATCATCGCTCTCGGCGCTGTCATCCGTGGCGACACGCCGCACTTCGACTATGTTTCTGGCGAGTGTGTAAAAGGTGTTACCGCTGCAGCCCAAAAGCATGGGATACCGATAGGTAATGGTGTTCTCACGGTCGATACGATAGAGCAGGCGATCGAGCGGGCAGGCACGAAAGCCGGCAATAAAGGCGAAGAAGCCACGTTGGCCGTCATTGAGATGGCCAATCTCTTGCGCCGACTAGACTGATGTCTAAAGTAAAAGGCAAGGGGGCAGGTACCCGGACACGCGCTCGCGAGCTGATGGTTCAGGCGCTGTATCAAAAACAGATCGCTGGCCACTCTACATCAGAACTAACGTCTCAGTTTCAGGAGCAAGTCGCTTATGAGCGGGTTGATCAGACTTACTTCGACGAGCAGTTCAAGGCGATCAGCAACTCCCAAGATGAACTTGAGAAGAAGGTCGATGAGTTAATCGACCGTCCTTTAGAGCAATTGGACCCCGTCGAACTCGCGATTTTGCTGATCGGCGTATATGAGCTCGAGTCGCGCATCGACATTCCTTATAAGGTCGTTATCAACGAAGGCGTGAATCTCGCCAAACGTTTTGGCTCGGTTGAAGGCCACAAATACATCAACGCCTGCCTTGATGTAGCCGCAAAGTCATTGCGAGAAATTGAGATTCAGGCGCAAGGCTAGAACACGCGGTCATGGACGAATTTGAACTGATTCGCCGCTACTTCGATCGCAAGGGTGCTGCATCCGGTGTAGTCCTTGGCATAGGCGATGATGGTGCCGTCTTGGTACCGAGCCCAGATATGCAACAAGTTCAGGTCATCGACACCTTGGTTGAGGGCACACACTTCCTGTCCCAAACAGATCCGGCGGATATCGCTTATAGAGCGGTCATGGTCAATCTGTCGGACATCGCGGCGATGGGCGCGACACCCAGATGGATGACTTTGGCGCTAACACTCAATGAGGCCAATCAACAGTGGATTGAAGCATTTGCGAGCGGCCTTTTCGAAGCGGCAGATCGTTATGAGGTCACACTGGTCGGCGGGGATACAACCGCTGGCCCGGGGATCACAGCGACGATTAGTATCACGGGTGAAATTGCTTCTGGGGCGGCCTTGCTTCGTAGCGGTGCGATGGTTGGGAATGGAATTTACGTGACCGGTACCATTGGTGATGCCGCCGGTGGTCTTTATCTACTAGAGTCTGACGAATCTGACGACGAGCTTGAGCAGCGATTCCTACGGCCGACGCCACGACTCGCAGTCGGGAAGGTGCTCGTTAGCAGGGCAACTGCCGCCATTGATATTTCGGACGGTCTTGTGGGTGATCTCAATAAGGTGCTCGTCGCAAGCAAAGTGGGAGCCGAGCTGGATATTGAATCACTGCCTATTTCAGAAGCGTTGGCGAGCTGTTTCGATCCTGATCAATGTCGTCGCTTCGCATTAACTGGGGGCGATGATTACGAACTCTGCTTCACTGCGAGCGATGTCGATGTCGCACAGATGTCTGGTATCACGCGGATTGGAACGGTAAACGACTCAGAGCGACTCACGTGTCGTTTAAATAATGACATTGTGGAAGTCGACGACAGCGGTTACCGTCACTTCAAATGAGTAAGCCACCCGATAATCTCACCCGCACCGTGATGACCGATCCGGTTCATATCCTGGCATTCGGCTTTGGAGCCGGCCTCGCGCCCTTCGCGCCAGGCACCTTTGGATCATTACCCGGCGTTCTTTTGTTTTGGCTCACTATGGACTTCGGGCTTTACGTTCAATTGGGCGTCGCATTGAGTGCCACATTAGCCGGAGTCTGGATATGTGGAGAGAGTGCGCGACGGATTGGTGTTCATGATCATGGTGGTATTGTCTGGGATGAAATCGTCGGAATGTACCTCACACTAATGGTGGCACCATTCTCAGTGACTGGCTGGATTCTGGCGTTTGTTCTATTTAGAGTCATGGATATTGTAAAACCGTGGCCGATTAGAAGCCTAGATCACAGAATAGGTGGGGGTATCGGAATTATGCTGGATGACCTCGTAGCCGCTCTGTATGCCGCTATTTTATTGGTTTTATATGGTTGGCTATCGATATAAAAAATTGAGACAAAATAACCACTAATATTATCAAATATCCAACGCCCGCAAGACGCTAGGAATTTATCCAAGCGGACGGCCAAGTCACGATACTAAGAGTAAGCTCGACGCTAGTGGAGTAGGTCTCTTCAGCTTGCCAATTATGATTCAATAAGGCCTTTTTGAGATCTCTGATTAACCGCCTGCAAGGTGTCGCCAGCGCCAACACCTAGGCACACCATTCAAAAAATCGCTAAACTGGCCCACAGATTTATGTAGGGGTGTCCGATGTTCAAACGTATTTTTGGCCTTTTGGCCTTGGTCCTGTCGTTCTCTGCTTTTGGCGGCGAACTGACTGATTCCATTAAGGCGGACTATGATGAGCATCTTGCAGCGTTGTTTGACCACTTCCATCGCAACCCGGAACTATCAACCGTAGAGCATGAAACAGCACGGCGAATGGCATTCGAGCTGAGCCTCGCTGGTTTCGATGTGACGGAAGGCGTTGGTGGTACCGGCATCGTAGCCATGATGAAGAATGGCGAAGGACCGCTCGTCATGATGCGCGCAGACATGGACGGTCTGCCGGTCGAAGAGAAGTCCGGCCTCGAGAATGCTTCCAGAGCACAACAAAAAAGCCCACTTACAAGAAACACCGTTTACACGATGCATGCTTGCGGTCACGACGTGCACATCACTAGCATGATTGGCACCGCACGTTATATGGCTAGACATAAGGACGAATGGAAAGGCACCTTGATGCTCGTCGCTCAGCCCGCCGAAGAGCGAGGGCTCGGTGCTAAGGCAATGCGCGATGATGATATTTGGGGAAGATTCGGCATGCCAGATTATGCGTTAGCGTTCCATGTCAATTCTTTAGACGTCGCTGGCAAGATCAACATCAACGAAGATAGCCCTTACGCCGGTGTCGATACCGTTGACATTATTATCCACGGCGTTGGCGCACATGGCGCTCACCCCTATGCCGGTAAAGATCCGATCGTACTGGGAAGCCAAATCGTATTGGCACTGCAAACACTCATATCACGTGAGTTATCACCACGCGCAGCAGGCGTCGTAACAGTGGGCTCGTTCCATTCTGGCACAAAACACAACATCATCTCGGATAAAGCACATCTCCAGTTGACAGTACGCAATACGAGCTTAGAGACTCGCCAGATTTTATTAGATGGTATTAAGCGAATCGCCGTAAATATGGGCCGAGTAGCAGGACTTCCAGAGGATAAGCTTCCTGAAGTTATAGTCTCAAATGAAAGCTCACCGCCAACAATCAACAACCGTGATTTGGCACTCCGCTTGAAATCTGCATGGAAAAAGAGCCTCGGAGAAGACCGCGTCATATTCAACCCCTCGAAAGGAATGTCTGCAGAAGACTTCTCATTCTTCACTACAAGCCCATATATAAAGTCGGTCTACTGGAAAATAGGCGGAACCGCCCAAGAAGATTTCGACATACAAGCATTAGGTGGCAATCCAGTAGCTAGCCATCACTCAGCATTATTCAAGATCCTTCCAGAGCCGTCAGTAACCGCCGGTGTTGAATCCACGGTCGTAGCCCTAAAGGCTCTGATGTCCGAATAAACCTCGACACAAATAAGTACGTGACGATCTGTGGTGATTTGCCTGGAAAGTGTTTTGATTCACTTGCGTCTTAAAGGCTGCTCAAATCTTTTTCTGTTTGATGCTTAGATCAATCAATATCTTCAGCATAAAAATTAAAAAGATATCATGGTGATTAACAGAATTAATTGCTCCACAGTGTCCATCTTCTATTCGTCGCCATCATCGATATTGAAATCTGTAAGCTCTTCCGATCCGGCGCCCTTCAATAAGATCTCGACCCTCTGTTCAGCTTCTTTGAGAGCCACCTGACACCCTCGAGTGAGCTTGATGCCTTCCTCGAATTTTTTCATTGCTGTTTCTAGTGGTAGATCACCGGACTCTAGTTCTTCGACCAGAGTTTCGAGATCAACAAGGGATTTTTCTAGATTTATTTTTTTCGTGGGAGCCATTTAATTGTCCGGATGAGGGTACTTCTCTACGCTACAGGCGAGCTTATTGATCGTCAATGATAGCGTGGTTGACAGGGCAATAGCGGCGCACTAAGGTAATGATCATTAGAATTGGTCTAAATGAGAATGTTTCTTAATTGAGAGGCTCAGAAATGTCATTGAAAGACAGCAAAACTGAACAAAATCTAAAGGACGCCTTCGCAGGAGAATCGCAAGCTAATCGTCGTTACCTTTACTTTGCGGCAAAGGCCGACGTTGAGGGCTACAACGATGTTGCCACCGTTTTTCGTTCCACCGCCGAAGGTGAGACCGGACATGCACACGGCCATCTCGAGTACCTCGAGGAGACAGGCGATCCAGCAACGGGACTTCCGATCGGTCCAACTGCGGCCAATCTTGCTGCAGCAATAGCGGGTGAGACGCACGAGTACACCGATATGTATCCGGGTATGGCTAAGTCGGCTCGTGATGAGAACTTTGACGAGATTGCGGATTGGTTCGAAACGCTGGCCAAGGCCGAGCGTTCGCACGCCAATCGTTTCCAGAAAGCACTTGATACGCTCGACGACTAAGTTACTTGTCTAGCGCAGGGCGCGAGGGCAGTCTGGAGGCGCCGACCCGGCACCCCCTAGACTGGCAGTCCGATGAATTCTACGCCGAAGAGCCTCTTTATGAGGAGCTTGAGCGTGTTTTTGATGTCTGTCATGGCTGTCGTCGCTGCTTTAATCTTTGTAATGCATTTCCGACGCTGTTCGATGCTGTTGATGAATCGGACACGATGGAGGTCGATGGCGTTCCTAAGAAGGTTTACTGGGACGTCGTCGATCATTGCTACCTCTGCGACATGTGCTACATGTCGAAATGCCCATACGTGCCGCCGCATGAGTGGAATATCGATTTCCCGCATTTGATGCTGCGCGCCAAAGCGGCTCGCTTTAAGCGAGACGGCGCGTCAGTCCGCGATAAAATTCTCAGTGCAACTGATGCCGTCGGAAAACTAGCGGGAATCCCGATAGTGGTCGATGTCGTTAATGCGACCAACCGAAGCAAAGTTGGGCGGAAGGTATTGGAAGCAACTCTTGGCGTACATCACAAGGCGCCGGTACCAGCCTACCATTCAAAGACAGCACGCAAGCGTTTGTCGAGACTTGAAGATGCAGCGCCGACCGATGTCAGACCAACAGCCAAAACAAGGGGCAAGGTCGTTCTGTACACCACTTGTTACGGCAATCGTAATCATCCTGTGATCGATGAGGACTTGGTTGCAGTTTTCGAGCACAATAATATCCCAATGGCGCTAGCCGAGAAAGAGTCCTGTTGCGGAATGCCGAAGCTGGAGCTCGGTGATCTTGAGGCGGTTGCGAAAGCAAAAGACATTAATATTCCAATTCTTGCCGCAATGGTCGACGAAGGATGGGATATCGTGACGCCAATCCCATCCTGCACGCTCATGTTCAAACAGGAATTACCGCTGATGTTCCCCGACGATGAGGATGTAGTGAAGGTTCGCGATGCGATGTATGACCCATTTGAGTATCTGATGCTGCGGCACAAAGACGGCGAATTGAAAACTGAGTTTGAAAAAACACTGGGGAAAGTCTCCTATCAGGTACCATGCCATCTGCGCGTTCAAAACATTGGACTTAAGACCCGTGATGTTTTGCAGTTGGTTCCGGAGACCCAGGTGGAAGTCATCGAACGCTGTTCGGGGCATGACGGGACCTATGCTGTTAAGAAAGAGTTTCGTGATATATCCAAGAAAATCGCACGTCCGGTGGTTAATAAACTGAAGCGTGCCGAGGCCGACCATTTTGTGAGTGATTGCCCAATGGCGGCGGAGCAGATCGCACAAGATGTCGAAGAACACGACGCAACCAACCCAATGAGCCTGTTACGCAGCGCCTACGGAATTTGATATGCAAAAATTAACGCGTGAAGACCTACTGAGTCTGGAGCAATACGTCGAACAGCGATCAGCCTTCCGTGACACGGTTATGGCGCATAAAAAAGATCGACGATTGGATCTTGGCACTAATGCCACACTGTATTTTGAAGATCGATTGACGATGCAGTATCAGGTTCAGGAAATGCTGCGGATCGAGAAAATCTTTGAGGCTAATGGTATTAATGAAGAGCTTGAGGCTTACAATCCGCTTATTCCCGACGGTTCGAACTGGAAAGCGACCTTCATGATCGAATTTCCCGAGGCTGAGGAGCGTCAGGAAATGTTGGGCCAACTCGTTGGAATCGAAAATCGGGTCTATGTACAGGTCGCCGATTTCGATCGGCTGTTTGCGATAGCCGATGAGGACCTCGACAGGTCCGACGACCATAAGACGTCAGCCGTACACTTCATGCGCTTCGAATTTCCTCCCGAGCAATCGGCGGCTTTGAAGTCGGGGGCATCATTGATCGCCGGCATTGATCACGAGAATTACACGGTAGAGGTGCAACCTGTCAACGACGCAGTGCGTGTGTCTCTACTAAATGATCTGTCATGAGCAAGTATTGTGAGTGCACACATTAGTCATTCAGGATAAACTGCCGCCGGGCATTTTTCTGGGTTATTAATGAGTAAACGATACGACGCTGCGGACATCGAGGTCCTTAGCGGGCTGGAGCCTGTGCGCCGCCGGCCGGGCATGTACACCGACACGACGCGGCCAAATCACTTAGCCCACGAGGTCATCGACAACAGTATTGATGAAGCTCTTGCGGGCCACTGCAAGAAGCTGGAGGCCATCATATACAGCGATGGCTCGTTGGAAGTGTCGGATGATGGGCGCGGTATGCCCATCGATAAACACCCCAAGGAAAACATTCCTGGCGTTGAGCTGATCCTTACTCGCTTACACGCCGGTGGTAAATTCAACAACGATAATTATCAATATTCTGGCGGCTTGCACGGTGTTGGTGTCTCTGTTGTCAATGCATTGTCTAAGAGTCTCGAAATCTGGATTCGCAGAGGCGGTAAGGAATACAACATGAGCTTCGCGGGCGGCAAGAAGCGTGGCGAGCTCGAAGTTGTAGGTACTGTTGGCAAAGCCAATACTGGAACGACCATTCGATTCTGGCCTGACGAGCAGTATTTCGATTCCGCGAAGTTTTCGGTCAACAAACTAAAGCATGCGCTGAAAGCGAAAGCCGTTCTTTGTCCTGGCGTGACCGTCAGGCTTAAAATAGAAAAACCGGAAGAAAAGATTGAATGGTTGTATTCAGGCGGTCTGGAGGAATACCTGCTTGAGGAAATTGGAGGCGGTGAAACGCTTCCAGCTGAACCATTTTCCGGCAGCGTGACAGGAGATAACGAAGCCGTTGACTGGGCCCTCGTCTGGACTACCGACGGTGGCGCCAGCGTTACTGAAAGCTATGTGAACCTAATACCAACTCCGCAGGGCGGAACTCACGTTAACGGTTTACGGACCGGGCTAACCAACTCGTTGCGCGAGTTCTGTGAGTTTCGCGGTCTGCTGCCGCGCGGAGTAGTTATCGCACCGGAAGACGTCTGGGATGGGTTGAGTTTCATCATGAGTATAAAGCTCGAGGATCCACAGTTCTCTGGTCAGACCAAGGAGCGATTATCCTCGAGGGATTCGGCCACATTTGTCGCTGGGATTATCAGGGATAATTTCTCGATATGGCTGAATCAGTATCCTGAGACCGGAGACCTCATTGCTCAGCTTGCCGTTGGCAAAGCACAGAAACGCCTGAAGGCTGCCAAAAAAGTCGTTCGCAAGAAAATTGTTTCCGGTCCGGCATTACCGGGAAAGCTGGCGGACTGCCGATCCCAGGAAGCTGAGCTCTGCGAATTATTTTTGGTGGAGGGTGATTCTGCCGGTGGTTCGGCAAAGCAGGCACGCGACCGCAACACCCAAGCAATCATGCCGTTGCGCGGCAAGATACTGAACACCTGGGAAGTCGAGATAGGGGAGATTCTAGCGTCTGCCGAAGTTCACGATATTTCGGTTGCCATCGGCGTCGATCCTGGTAGCGACGATATCAGCGGTTTGCGATATCACAAGGTCTGCATCCTGGCTGATGCAGATTCTGACGGCCTTCACATCGCAACGTTGTTATGCGCTCTTTTTCTCAAACATTTTCGTGAGCTCATTCTGGCGGGCCATATATACGTGGCAATGCCACCGTTGTACCGAGTCGATGTTGGCAAAGAGGTCTTTTACGCATTGGACGAAGTAGAGCGCAAAGGAATCCTCGATCGAATCGAAGCTGAGAAGAAGAAAGGCAAAGTTTCTGTTACTCGCTTCAAGGGGCTTGGCGAAATGGACCCCGAACAACTGCGCGAGACGACGATGCACCGCGATACACGACGACTTGTGCAATTGACGATCGATTCGAGTGACAATGCGGACCAAATGATGGATATGCTGTTGGCGAAGAAACGTTCTAAGGATCGTCGCAGTTGGCTTGAATCCAAAGGTAATCTTGCCGAGGTATGAGTGACATGCAAAACAGTCTGAATCTTGAGGGCGTCGAACAACAAGCACTCAAGGATTACACCGAACAAGCGTATCTCGATTACTCGATGTACGTTATTTTGGACCGTGCATTGCCGCAAATCGGCGATGGTCTGAAACCCGTACAACGACGCATCATCTACGCGATGAGTGAATTGGGATTGTCCGCATCGTCCAAACCCAAGAAATCGGCTCGTACGGTCGGCGACGTCATTGGCAAATTTCATCCACACGGTGACTCTGCCTGTTACGAGGCGATGGTATTGATGGCGCAAGATTTCTCCTATCGGTATCCGATCGTAATCGGGCAAGGCAACTGGGGATCCACTGACGACCCGAAGTCGTTTGCTGCTATGCGATATACAGAGTCACGATTGGCGCCATACGCCAAGAGTCTGTTGCAGGAGCTTGGGTTAGGCACTGTTGAATGGTCTCCGAACTTCGATGGCACTCTCAAAGAACCGGTTGTGCTGCCAGCGCGCCTACCGAATCTGCTTTTAAATGGGACTATGGGTATCGCTGTCGGTATGTCCACTGACGTTCCGCCGCATAACCTCAAGGAAGTTGCGAGCGCATTGGTGCATCTTATCGACAATCCGAAAGCAACTGTCGCCAATCTGATGATGCACATTAAAGCTCCGGACTATCCAACGGGTGGAGAGCTTGTATCCTCCGCCGCTGATATTAAGGAGATTTATGAGACAGGTGGCGGTACGTTGCGGCTGCGCGCCTCCTACAAAATGGAAGGTAACGACATTGTCGTAACTTCGCTTCCGCATCAGATATCAGGTGCGAAGCTGCAGGAACAGATTGCGGCTCAAATGCGTGCGAAGAAATTACCGCAGGTCGACGACCTCCGCGATGAATCAGACCATGAAGATCCGACCCGCCTCGTAATAAGTAAGAAGCGAGGCGTTGATGTGGAGCAGTTGATGTCACATCTGTTCTCCACGACCTCTCTTGAGCGTACAGTTCGGGTCAACATGAACATCATCGGCCTTGACGGTCGTCCGCGGCTATTCAATCTGCTTGAGATTCTAAAAGAGTGGTTGGAGTTTCGTAAAGGCACGGTCACGAATCGTCTTAGCCACCGCCTCCAGATAGTCAATGATCGACTGTATATCCTTGATGGTTTGTTGGTTGCCTATCTCAGTCTTGACGAAGTCATTGCGATTATTCGTGAAGAAGACGAACCGAAACCCGTCCTCATGAAGCGCTTTAAGCTGTCGGACATTCAGGCAGAGGCGATCTTGAATCTAAGATTGCGTAACCTCGCTAAACTCGAGGAAATGAAAATTCGAGGTGAGCAAGACGATTTAAATGAAGAGCGCGGTACCCTGGAGAAAACACTTAACAGCCCAGCTCGCATGAAAACGCTGATCAAGAAAGAGATTCTTGAGGATACCGAAGCTTACGGCAACGACCGACGAACGCTTATCGTTGAGAGGGCAGCGGCGCAGGCATTGGACGAGACCCAATTAGTCGCAAGTGAGCCGGTTACCGTCGTGCTGTCGCAAGCAGGCTATGCGAGAGCAGCGAAGGGTCATGAAATTGATCCAGAGACGCTGAATTATCGTTCGGGCGATACCTATCTCGCCGCGGCTAAAGGTCGCAGTAATCAACTGGCGATGTTCATTGATACTACTGGGCGCGTTTACAGTCTAATGGTGGGAACATTGCCGTCCGCGCGCGGACAGGGTGAGCCGTTGTCGAGTCGCTTCAGGCCACCTGATGGTGCAGCTTTTTGTGGCGCAATGATCGGTGCAGATGAACAGAAATACTTGCTGGCAAGCGATGCTGGTTACGGGTTCATCGCGACATTGAGCGACCTGGTATCGCGACACAAAGCCGGCAAGTCGATTCTTAAAGTTCCGGCAGCGGGAAAAGCCGTGGTTCCCGCCATAGTTC
>CAJXYT010000041.1 GCA_913063505.1 uncultured Gammaproteobacteria bacterium
CGCCGATGACGAACACGCCCATGCCCAAATGTGCAATGCACATGCCGAGGGCTGAGCGAGTAATTCCAGTGGCACCTTCCTTCCGACACCAAGAACGCACAGGCTGAATTAGTGAGGAAATCACAATCCACGCCGCCGCACCGCAGCCAATGATCAACATCAAACTGACTCGCCCATAGAACATCAATGGCAGAACAACGCCAATAATTACTGCAGCAATCGCTGGCAGTCTTAGTAGCCTCATCCAGGGCCCTGGATTCTGTTTACGCCACGCCGTATGCATGCCCAGACCAAGAAGCAACACTAACGGAATCATCGGCACTAAAAAGGCGATTTGAAACCACGGTGCACCGATCGATATTTTCCCACCGTTTAGCATTTCTACAATCAGCGGGGCGAGCGTACCGAGAAGAACCAGAGTCGTAGCGATAACCAGCAAGACGTTGTTCAACAATAGGAAGGTTTCACGCGACAAAGGACTAAACCCAACGGTCGAATCAAGCGCAGGTGCCCGCCAGGCGTATAACACAAGGGCGCCAATCACAACGATCGCGAGGAACGTCAGAATGAAGAACCCGCGTGTTGGGTCCGTTGCGAAAGCGTGAACTGACACGATGATCCCGGAACGCACCAGAAAAGTTCCGAGCAAGCTCAATGAAAAAGCTGTGATCGCCAACAGCAGCGTCCAACTTTTGAATAGGCCGCGGCGCTCTGTAACCGCCAACGAATGAATCAAGGCTGTTCCAATCAGCCACGGCATAAATGACGCGTTTTCGACCGGGTCCCAAAACCACCAGCCGCCCCAACCCAGCTCGTAGTAAGCCCACCAACTGCCCAGAGCGATACCAATCGTCAGAAATAACCAGGCCACTACCGTCCAGGGCCTTGTCCATCGCGCCCAATTTTGATCCAGATCACCACTGATCATCGCTGCAATAGCGAACGCAAAGGCTACCGAAAAACCAACATAGCCGATATAGAGAATAGGTGGATGGATGGCCAGACCGGGGTCCTGCAACAGAGGATTCAGGTCCGCCCCATCGATCGCAGCAGGTATCAGGCGCTCGAACGGATTGGACGTCAACAATGCGAATAACAAGAAACCGACAGATAGCAGGCCTAAAACACCAATAACGCGGGCGATCAATTTTAGCGGAATTCCGGAGCTAAACTTAGCAACCGCAGCTGTCCAAATTGCGAGGATCAATATCCACATCAACAGCGATCCCTCGTGTGCGCTCCAGACCGCTGAAACCTTGTACGGCGTTGGCAGCAATAATTGAGAATTTTTAGCAACGTACAATACTGAGAAGTCGTCGTTGACGAACGCCCAGATTAGGCAACCAAAAGACACCGCGACGAAAAAGAACTGTCCGAACGAGGTAGATCGGGCGACAGACATCAAGGCTGCATTATCACGATGCGCGCCGACCAACGGCAAGACGCCCTGACAGACAGCTAACGACAAGGCCAGTATCAATGCGAAATGGCCGATCTCTGGAATCATCCGGAATTACACTCCGCGCCACCTTCCTGCAGGGGCGCCATTTTTTCATCTACATGCTTGGCGAGCGACGCCGCGACTTCGGGCGCCATGTAATTCTCATCGTGTTTGGCGAGAATTTTATCAGCAATAAAAACCTCTCCAGCACCCATAGCGCCATGCGCGACAACACCCTGACCCTCGCGAAACAGATCCGGTAACACGCCGTTATACATAACGCTTAACTCGCATCGCATGTCGGTAACCCGAAACCTCATATCGAGTGAGCCTTCTTCGCGCTCAATACTATCTTCGACAACCAATCCACCAATTCGAAAATTTCGTTCCTGCGGGTACTCACCGGCGACAACGTTGGAAACTTCGACAAAAAACATCATATTCTCATCGAACGCTTTTAGCGTCAGGGCGGCGGCGATAGCAACGCCAGCGACGGCCAGACCGACCGCAAGCATTCGTTGTTGTCTGGGTTTCATTGACGATCCTCGAGCGCTTTAATGCGAACTTCCATATCCCTATAAACCTGATTGTGATGCGCTCTTGCTCGCCAGTCGCTGAACACGATCACAATAAGCGTGAGAGCGAAACAACTCCATACATAGACGCCGTAATTACCCATCGCTAAAGTATCCATTATCTTCCTCCTTCAGGCGAAAGAATCATCTCTCGGACCCAGCGAGTTCGGCGTTCGCGGTATAAAACTTCCGTTCGAATTCGCCGCGCCAATAACGCGCCGAACAAAAATGTAAAGCCGAGAATCATCGCCAGCAGTGGATATAACATGTCAGCATCCATTCCTGGACCGCCCTTTTTCATTAAAGTTTGACCTTGATGCAGTGAACTCCACCATTCAACCGAATAATGAACAACCACAACATTTACGACGCCGACAAGCGCGAGTACCGCACAGGCCTTATCGGCTTTTGCCGTATCGTCGATTGACGAGCGCAGCGCCATATAACCGAAGTACAAAAACAGCAAAATCAACTCCGATGTTAAGCGCGGATCACCCCACTCCCACCAGGTTCCCCACATCGGCCGCCCCCAGATCGAACCTGTGACCAATGCGAGAAAAGTAAAGGCTGCACCCAGCGGTGCAGCTGCGGCACCCACGGCATGCGCGAGCTTCAGTCGCCAGATCAAGCCAATAGCGCCACTGATCGCCATGAACATGTACGCCATCATCGATAAATAAGCAGACGGCACATGCACATAAATAATCCGAAATGCGTCGCCCTGCTGATAATCTGGCGATGCGAGGAACAGGCCCGCATACGTTCCATACGCAATCAATAACAAGGCAGGCACAGCCAGCCACGGCATGAGCGTTGCAGCAAGACGGTAAAAGTGCGGCGGTGACGCCAACTGATGAAAAAACTTCCACATATAAGTATTCTACTCGTTACTAATTCTTAGTGCCGCTGCCGTGGCATACGGAGCCAACGATAATGCAGCAACTGCGTACCCAGCCAGTGCCCAAATTCCTGTCGCATAAGGCTCACCCCCAGCAGCAAGTGACACTGTGTTGGCCCCCAACAATAAGACCGGCATCGCCAGCGGCAAGATCAAGAGGCTAAGCAGCGCGGTTCCTCGGTGCAAGCCTACCGTGAGCGCCGCCCCAATTGACCCCAGCAGACTCAAGCAAACCGTACCGAGCAAAAGCGTCAGCATCAGCACTCCGACGATGTCGGTCGACATTCTGTAAGTCATAGCCAACAGCGGCGAAATCAATACCAGTGGCAGTCCGCTAGTGAGCCAATGCGCGAGCGTTTTACTGAGTGCAAGTACAGGAAGTGGCTGCGGACTCACGAGCAACTGATCGAGACTGCCGTCTTCATGATCCGACATAAACAGGGAGTTCAATGACAATAGTGTGGATAGCAATGCGGCGACCCATAGGACACCGGGCCCACTCACGGTCAGCTGTTCTGCGCTCGGACCAACGGCCAGAGGAAATAAAGTGCAGACCATCGCAAAAAAGAATAGGGGATTGAGGACGTCTCCGGGTCGTTTCCAGGCTAGTAGCAAATCGCGTCGCACCATCGCTACAAGCCCAACAAGAATCCTCGGCTGCTCTGGGCTGGGCACGGCCACTAGAGGCTCACCCTAGTCACGGTAGCATTGATATCAACATCCTGATGCGCAGCCATTACACACATCCCGCCGGCCGCAAGGTGCTCATCAGTCAAGCGCATGACAAGTTCGCGGCCTTCCTGATCCAGATTCGTGAACGGCTCATCCACCAACCAGAGTGGCGCGTCGGAGAGCAGCATGCGTGCGAGCGCTACCCGTCTCTGTTGACCTGCAGACATCGATCGTAACGGCAGGCTTTTTAATTTCGAGATGCCCAGTCTCTTGAAAACTTCTGACGGGTCAACATCGGATTGCGGACGCAAAGCACCTTCAAAGCGCAGGTTCTCCACCAACGTTAGATCGCCCTTGAGCCCGGTTCGATGAGCTAGCCAGACAAGCGAGCCGTGAAACTCCTGGCGTTGTTGACTGACCGGAACGTCATTCCAAAGTACCTCGCCCGACTCGAGACTCAGCATTCCGGCGATTGCTCGCATCAAACTGGTTTTGCCGCTGCCGTTTTGCCCTTCGAGCAACAGTAGCTCGCCGGCATTTAGCGCAAAACTCAATCCCTGAAAAAGGCAGCTCTCACCGCGTATCAATGTCAGGTCATTGGCTGATAGCTTTGCAGTCAATACCTTACACTCTGCCGTAGATCGCAAACACTAGAGAAGTCATAAATGAACATCCTTTTTTTCAATTAGATACCTTAATCCATAATTTGGATAGTGTTGGGACTTACACCACCCATGATGTGGTAATGGATACCGACCTTTGGAATCCTTCTTAAGAAATCCTCTAATGAAAGTACCGAAGTCATAGTTGCCCCAACATCTTAGGAAATCTTCAATTTATGCGGCGCGTAGTTGTCGTTGGGATCGCGGTGCGATACAGCGGGTATGGCAGAGAGGCTATTCGCCATATCAATCGTCTGCACAACATCACGAAGCTCTAGTATCAGTGTTCGTGAATGACGCCCTGGGTACCCAAGACCCTTTTCACTTGGTCCTCGAGACTTGTCAGTCCGCCTTCTTGGCCGTATTGCAGCGCGGCATCGTCGTCGATACCCGCCAGACTCTTACTTAACGCAAGAAGCGCTCCGACTCGATTCGAACTTCCACAATGCAACAAAACTGGACCATCGGCCGCTTCGATAAATTCATCCAACGTCTTAGCATTCTCGAAAGTAATCCCATCGCGCCCGATTGGCAGGACAACATATTCCATCCCCAATCCAGCGACAACCGCCGCTTCATCCATGCCGCGATCTTCACCCTTGGTTCGAAGATCAATCACCGTGGTGTAACCCTCCCTGGCAAAGACCGCAAGTGCGGCTTCGTTCGGCTGGCCCGCAGCAGAAAGACCGTTTACTGGGGCAACGGTTCCCGATCTAATGACTTCGTGGAGATCGACTTTCATGGTCGCCACAGATGACGAATCTCCTGCGAAGGTGGCAGTCGAAATAACTGCAGCCGCCAAGAAAATGATTGAGCTCCTAAGCATTACTATTCTCCCAACTCCATGAGGTCGCCAATTTCGATGCTGCGCTCGGTGAAGTGAATATCGATGAACATTCTCTCATACATACCGCCTAAAACGTATCCACAACCAATGACTGCGGACATCATTTCGATCGCGAAGACGAGTAAGATAGCGGTTACTGACGGTCATTGTAGTTGCGGTAATTATGCATCGGTCCGCTTGCCGTCTTGGAGATGCCTTAACATAGCAATACACTGTACCTATGAAAATATCTGAGATCGAAGAAAATGATTATGGGGCCGTATTAGCGCTTAATGCAGATTCGGTGCCGCACATGAACCTAATTTCTGAAATCGAATTACAATGGTTCGTTAAGCACGCCGCTTTGGCCTGCGTTGCGAAAATTGACGACAGCCTAGTGGGCTTTCTTATCGGGTTACGGCCAGGGATGTCGTATACCAGCCCGAACTACGAATGGTTTTGCGAGAACCGCAAGGATTTTGCTTATGTGGATCGTGTCGCAGTGGCTAAGTCGGCGCGACGGAAAGGTGTCGCCGACTCTCTTTATAGGTACTTCGCGGAGTCACAGGCGGGTACTCCAGTCATGACATGCGAGATTAACATCCGTCCGCCCAATCCCGGTTCGATGTTGTTTCATAAGCGCATGGGATTTCGTCAGATCGGATCACAAGAAACTGAACAGGGTAAGAAGGAAGTTGCCCTCATGGAGAAAACGCTTTGACCACCAGCACTGGAACCAATCGTGACTACGATATCATCGTACAGGGTGCGACCGGCTTCACGGGAACACTCGTCGCAGAATATCTGCTCCGAAAATACGGAGCAGACGGTGATCTCAAATGGGCACTAGCGGGTCGCAGCAAAAAAAGATTGCAACTGGTCAGAGATGGTCTAGGACTGAACGCAAGTACGCTTGATCTTATCGTCGCTGACAGCTTTGATAAGGATGCATTGCGAAAAATGACGTCACGCACTTGCGTGGTTTTGACGGCCGTCGGTCCGTACGCACTTTATGGCGACGACCTCGTTGCAGCGTGCGTTGAAACTGGTACTCATTACTGTGATCTCGCAGGGGAGGTACATTGGATTCAGAAGATGATCGACACTCATCAAGAGCAGGCATCGCAAAAGGGTGTGAAGATCGTTCACTGTTGCGGCTTCGATTCAGTACCCATGGATATCGGCGTATGGTTTCTTCAAGATGCTGCGTATGAGAAATACGGTGCGTATTGCAAGTCGATAAGCATGATGGTCAAAGCAACCAAGGGCACTGTAAGTGGTGGGACGCTGGCCAGCATGATGAATATTATTAAGGAGAGCCAAAAAGATCGCACAATCGCACGTGCCCTAATTCAACCTTACAGCTTAAACCCAGAAGGAGAGCGTGAGGGCCCGGACACAAGAGATCAGCAAAAAGTTGTATATCGAGCTGATGCCAAAACCTGGACCGCGCCGTTTGTTATGGCTGGCGTAAACACGAAAGTCGTCAGACGCAGTCACGCATTGGCAGGCTATCCATACGGGCGTGAATTTCGTTACGACGAGTCCGTAGTGACGGGCCGTGGCATTTCCGGATGGCTAAAGGGAGCGGTAATGGTTGTCAGTCTCGGTGCACTTATGTTTTTTGCATCATTCACCGCCACTCGAAACTTATTGCAGCGTTTCGTACTCGCAAAACCTGGAGAAGGACCCGATCGGGCTCTCCAGAAAAATGGCTTCTTCAACTTGATGCAAATTGGCAAGTTACCAGACGGAACCGTCATTCGAGGCCGAATCACGGGAGACCAAGACCCCGGTTATGGCTCAACCAGCAAGATGCTCAGCGAATGTGCAGTTTGCCTGGCAAAAGACGATCTCGACGCGGAAGGTGGCGTCTGGACACCAGCGTCCGTCATGGCGAAACCACTCATCAAGCGATTGCGCGAGAACGCAGGATTGACCTTCGATCTTCGCGATTAATACCCTGCTGCGTAGTGCAAGCTCTGGTCGAATTTCTCGCCGGCTTCGACGCGTATTGGCAGTCTGTTTTGCGGTGAAGCGACCGGGCATGTCGTGAAATCGTTAAAGGCGCAAGGAGGGCTGTAGGCCTTATTGAAGTCCAACACTGTTGAGCCGTCTTCATTTGGGGGGGTCGAATACAAGAACCGACCCGCACCATAAGTATCATCACGATTGGTTTGGTCGCCAAAAACGTAGAACAACCTGTCGCCCGATACGTACGCCTCAAGTTCATATTGCTGACCGTCTATTTGGAACTCGACGACGCCTGGTGATTCGGGGTGATAACCCAACCCCTCAATGACTGTCCCAACATTGGCGATTTTTGGCTCAGGATAGCGACGCAAATTAGCGTCCACTAGAAGCGAAGGGTCAATGGCGAAATACGGCAATGGGCCGAACGATGCAACGAAAGGATGCTCGAAATCTCTCAGCCTCACTGCATAACGCCCTTCCTCCTCGATCACAGTCCAAGCCAAAGTGCCGTGAGTGATTATATTGGCTCGCTCAGTCGTATCAGCCGCAATTCTCGTGCTCCTGACAGAAACGTCATCACTTTTAACCTCAATACCAGGCAATACAGCCATCGATACCCCATCGGTTGTTACTGTGAATTCGCCAATCTTAGTAGCCTCACTGCCGCCGAATATCAGATCGTTCGTCGTTGCCGAGCCAAAGCTATAAGTGCCAGGTTCTAGCCAGTAGAGGCCGATCTGGTTCAGGTAGCCCATTGAGTCCTTTAGCTGTGCAATACGCCAGCTTCGCCACTCCAAGACCTCCTCTGTGTGTGCGGCATTTTCCAAAGTTGCGCCACTTGGGCCGCATGCGGCCAAAACAGCGGCTAATAGAGGGACTGAGAGCCATACAGTTAGTCGTTTTTTCATCGATCCTAGTGTGCCATATCAATTGTCGGATGGGGTCACTATACTCCGCGCCTCAATTCAGAGCCCCCATGCAAATGTCACATCTAAAAAAACTACGAAATATAGCGATCATCGCGCACGTCGATCACGGCAAAACCACGCTGGTCGACCAACTTCTACAGCAGTCCGGAACGATGGGAGATCGCGCCGGCGTGCTTGACCGAGTGATGGACTCGAACGACCTCGAGCGAGAACGAGGCATAACGATTCTATCCAAGAATACGGCGGTCAAATGGAAGGACTACCGAATCAATATTGTGGACACACCTGGACATGCCGACTTCGGTGGCGAGGTCGAGCGGGTACTTTCGATGGTTGACAGTGTGCTATTGCTGGTTGATGCCGTAGAAGGCCCAATGCCACAAACGCGATTCGTTACGCAAAAGGCTTTCGCGCAGGGCCTCGTGCCCGTGGTGGTTATCAATAAGATTGATCGCGACGGTGCGCGGCCGGACTGGGTCATTAATCAGACTTTTGACTTATTCGATCGACTTGGGGCGACCGACGAACAGCTCGACTTTCCGATTATTTACGCATCTGCGCTTGAGGGTTACTCGAGCGAAGACTCAAACAATCGTGAAGGCAATATGGATCCGCTTTTTGAGACCATTATCAAGCACGTACCGCATCCCGATGTTGATCTGGATGGTCCGTTGCAGTTGCAGATTTCGAGCCTAGATTACGATACTTATGTTGGCGTGCTCGGTATAGGCAAGATTACTCGTGGAACGTTACGCACAAACGCACCCGTTAGCGTAGTTGCCACAGACGCAGCGTCACGTCGAGCACGTGTGCTGGAAGTATTTGGTTTCGATGGCCTGAAGCGACAGCGAGTTGAGTCTGCCAGCGCAGGCGATATTGTCGTTTTCAGTGGCATCGACAAACTCCGTATCTCGGACACATTATGCGATCGCGATCATGAAGAAGCGCTTCCGCCACTGAGTGTCGACGAACCAACGGTCAATATGACCTTTCAAGTCAACAAGTCACCTTTCGCCGGACAAGACGGCAAATACCTGACGAGTCGGCAGATCCGAGAACGACTGGAGCAGGAGCTCAAACATAACGTCGCATTGCGCGTCGATAACACCAGTGATCCAGACAAGTTTCGCGTCTCAGGTCGTGGTGAACTTCACCTCTCGGTACTTGTTGAAACCATGCGTCGTGAAGGATTCGAGTTGGCTGTTTCTCGCCCCGAAGTCATCATGCATGACGTCGATGGTGCCGTACATGAGCCGTGGGAACAGCTGACTGTTGATTTTGAAGAGGCCTATCAGGGTGCGGTCATGACCCGGCTAGCAGATCGCAAGGGCGAATTGCAAAACATGCTTCCCGACGGCAAAGGCCGTATGCGGCTTGATTACATAATTCCGACGCGTGGGTTAATCGGTTTTCGAACTGAGTACATGACGGCAACGTCGGGAACCGGTCTTCTCTACCACGTACTCGAAGAGTATGCGCCTCGCGTCAAAGGCGCGATTGCTCAGCGCAGTAACGGCACTTTAGTATCAATGGTGCAAGGCAAGGCCCTCGCCTATGCTCTTTTCAACCTTCAGGAACGCGGTAAGCTATTTCTCGGTCACGGGGCACCCGTGTACGAAGGCATGGTTATCGGCATTCATAAACGGCAGAACGACCTAGTGGTTAATCCGACAAAAGCCAAACAGCTGAATAACATCCGCGCGGCAGGAACTGACGAAAACCTGATCCTAACGCAGCCACTTCGCTACTCTCTTGAGCAATCACTTGAGTTTTTGGACGATGACGAACTCCTTGAAGTAACGCCACTGAATCTTCGTATTCGAAAGAAACATCTGACTGAGGTTGATCGTAAGCGTGATTCGCGCCAGAAGGCTTCGTGACGGGGGATGCAGCAACGCTGGCTTTTGCCGACCTGCAACCCGAAGATATTATATCGACGCTAGTAGACTTGGGCTTTGATTGTGACGGCCGATTTCTCGCTCTAAACAGCTATGAAAATCGCGTTTATCAGATCGGAATTGAGGACGAGGGTCCTGTAGTCGCGAAATTTTATCGACCAGCTCGTTGGTCCGATGAGTGCATTCACGAAGAACATGCCTTCTCGCTCGATCTCGTTGCTCAGGACATCCCTGTTGTACCACCAATGATTATTGACGGTCAGACGCTAAAGCATTCTGGCCATTACCGACTTGCCGTATTCTCTTGTCGAGGTGGTCGGGCACCCGATCTCGACAATTATGAGCTCCTCACCCAACTCGGCCGACTGATCGCCAGAATCCATCTGGAAGGCGAAACAAAGTCGTTTGTTCACAGGCCCCGCATCGACATTGACACCTACGGTGTGCAATCCATCGATTACCTACTCAACAATGAGTTCATTCCGGAGCAGAACTGCGAGGCTTACGAGAGTATCGTCGAATGTGTGCTCGATGGAGTAGAGGCATGTTTCGAGCGCGCCGGGAGTACTCGAGAAATACGTTTGCACGGCGACTTCCACCCAGGCAACGTTCTAGTCAATCAGGATCGACTGCACATTGTCGATCTCGATGACTGCCGACACGGCCCCGCTGTGCAGGACCTTTGGATGTTTCTATCCGGAGACAAGGAGGAACAAACCCCGCAGCTTGAAGCTTTACTGGAGGGCTACCAATCTTTCCGGCGCTTCGACCCTCGTGAACTTCACTTGATCGAAGCATTGCGCAGTTTGCGTATCATGCATTACGCCGCCTGGCTCGCCCGCCGTTGGGAAGACCCTGCTTTTAAAGTGGCATTTCCGTGGTTCGACAGTGCGCGCTATTGGGACGATCATATTCTGGCACTGCGCGAGCAAGTTGCATTGATGCAGGAAGCCCCACTGGAGTGGCGCGACTTCTAGCCTGTCGTATCGTCACTGCCGTCTCGACGAAAGACTGCGCCGCCACCGGTAAGCGAATCGGGGAATAATTGCGCCTTGCCGAAGCTTTAATAGTTGTTTATATTTCCGATCATGTGCAACTCGGCGTACTCTTTTGACTAATAAAATCGACAGTTTGATGCAATTAATATTGCGGCGACGCGCTTCATGGTTCGCGATTTTGCCCATTGCGTTGTTGCAACTGACGATCGCCATCCACCAGTTCGATCATGTTGCCGGCAACACTGAAGTGGCCTGTCATGTCTGTGCTCAGTTAGACCGAGTCGATGCAGCGGTCGACCAACCCGCTGAGACAGCACTACCGCGACCAAACGAGTTACTAAGGTCCAACGCACCTGCAGTTTTCATAACGCTAGCACCTGTTCGCAATTTTTATGCTCGGGCACCACCCCAGATCTGATCTATCCGAAAATTGACTTATAGTGAGCATGGCAAAGCTGTGTTCGCTGGAATCAGCGCACCTTCCGTGCGTCATACCAACTGATCAGAGAACAAAGAATATGAAGATTACGAACCGTTTCTCGATGGCCGCGGCCATCGCAGTTTGCACCTCTCCGCTTGTTGCGTCAGCGCAAAGCAATGAGGATACACATCATCAAATTGACCAAATTATAGTAACAGCGTCACCTCTCCGCAGTACCGTAGAGCAGCTCGCGCAACCGATCACCGTCATTCGCGGCGATGAGCTTATAAAGAAGCAATCCACCAGCATTGGCGAGATGCTGTCTCAGGAACCAGGGCTGAGTTCGACTTATTTTGGCCCCATAGCCTCACGTCCAGTCATCCGCGGCCAATACGGGGAACGGGTGAGCGTCCTAATAAACGGACTTGACGTGTTAGACGCATCAGGCTTCAGTGAGGACCATCAAGTGACTACTGATGGGCTCCTTTCTGAGAGCATTGAGATCATCCGTGGTCCAGCTACGCTGCTATACGGGAGCGGTGCTGCAGGCGGGTTAATCAACGTCGTCGATACTCGATTGCCTGAACAGGCAATCGACAGGCCATTTTCGGGTGGTGTTGCAGTAGGCGCGGACACCGCCGCCGGGAATCGCGAAGTAGCCATACGGAGCCTCCTTGTTGGAAATGGCATCAATGGATCAGGATCGAGCACGCTTAGTTTTGACTATTTTAGGCGCTCAACCAATAACATCACGATACCCGGATTTGCAGAATCTGCGGCATTTATTGCAGCTGAAGAAGCTGAAGAAGCTGAATTGCCGCTGCTGCTTGACCCTGGCAGAGACGACGATCATGACGACGAGGAGGAAGTATTTGGCCTCGTTGATAACACAGATAGTGGAACCAGTGGTGCTGCGGTAGGTGCTTCATTTATTGGCGACAGAGGCTTTTTTAGTGCTTCGTTAAGTGGCTTCGATAGTGAATATGGTATTCCAGGACATCATCATCATGAAGAAGAAGAGGAAGAGGAAGATCATGACGAAGAGGAAGAAGCAGTAAGGATTGACCTTCAGCAGAGGCGGATTGATGTAAAAGGGGAATATAATTTAGACGGAAAATTTATCAGTGATATTCACTATCGAGCTGCAGTGAATGACTACACGCACACCGAATTCGAAGGTGCGGAAACTGGAACAGTTTTCAAGGTCAAGGGTTCGGATAACCGGCTTGAACTGCGTCATGTCCCCTGGGGTAACCTTGCAGGTGCCATCGGTATCCAATACAAGCAAGTCGACTTCGCCGCCATCGGTGAAGAGGCCTTTGTCCCTGCATCAGATACATCACGATTCAGCCTGTTCGCTTTCGAGGAATTGCGGCCGAATGATAGTTGGATCCTTCAGGCTAGCGCCCGTGTCGAGAGTCAGAAGATTACGGGTGCAGCATTGAGTCAGCAATACGACAATAGTGCTTTTGGCGCTTCTGTCGGCGCAATCTGGCGCCCGATTGAGGATATCCGCATATCCGCGAATCTCGCATTCACTGAGCGTCATCCGACAGCGACTGAGCTTTATGCGAGTGGCCCGCATCTTGCTACGCAACGATATGAACGGGGATCAACGGTACTCGGCAATGGATTCCTCGAGCTCGAGGAATCCACCAATCTCGATTTGACCGTTCATGGCGATACGGTGGGACTTGAATGGTCAATCACAGGGTTCGTCAATAGTGTGGACAACTACATTACTTTGCAGCCAACGGCGCTCGAATTAGATCATATGACCGTATTTGACTACGGCCAGAGTGATGTCAAATTCTATGGCATCGAAGCACAAGCACTGTTCGAGCTGTGGGATCGTGATGATAGTCATCTCCATCTGAGTGTATTTACGGATTTCGTTCATGCCGAACAGAGTGCATCAGGTACTTACCTATCAAGGATTCCGCCATCGCGGGTTGGCCTTGAGTTACATGGCGGCTGGAATCAGTTCGATGTCAGTCTCGATGCAACCTTTGCTGCGGATCAAGACAAAATCACAGCGTATGAGTTGCCGACAGAGGGGTATACGCTCTTAAATCTAAGCGTAAACTATGCATTTGATGATCCTGATCTTTATTTATTCGTCCGTGGCTCGAACCTGTTGGATGAAGAGATTCGTCAGCATACCTCACCGCTGAAGGACCTCATTCCACTGCCTGGTCGTTCGCTACACGTTGGGCTACGCTACGAATTCTGATTACTGCCTCACGAGTTTGTTGTTGCGGGGTCATTTCAAGCAAATATGCAACTTGGTTGCCGAGATCGGTGTCATCCGGTCTCGGCTTTTGCTTTGTTCCAATTTAGTGCCTTTATGTTGATTTTGGTTACAGTCGTGAAC
>CAJXYT010000042.1 GCA_913063505.1 uncultured Gammaproteobacteria bacterium
ATTCGTCGGCAGCGTCAGATGTGTATAAGAGACAGGGACCAATCCTCATCGGGAAAGTTACCCGTTCGTAAATGCGTTTGATCCACGCGACCAAGCGATGAAATCATTCGAAAAGCTAGCTGCTGTGCAGGCATTTCCATCGAAAAAATGGCTGTCGGTACTTTCGAACCGATCGCAGCGTTCTCCGCAATGTTGACGGCAAGCGTAGTCTTGCCCATTGAAGGACGACCCGCGACAATGACAAGGTCACCCGGCTGCAGTCCAGCAGTCATCTTGTCAAATTCTGTGTAGCCGGTGGAAATACCGGTGATATCGCCGTCAGACTGGTGCAGGGTATCGATTCGATCAACGGCCGCGGGAAGGATATCTTTAAGGGATACAAAACCCTTCTTACCCCGAGTACCTCTGTCAGCAATTGCGAATACTGCTTTCTCGGCGTCTTCCAGTATCTCGGCCGCTGTGCGTCCGTCATTGGTAAAAGCACTGCCTGCAATTTCATTGCCGGCGCTGATAAGATCACGAAGAGTGGAGCGCTCTCGGAGAATTTTTGCGTACGCTCGGGCATTCGCCGCGCCAGCCGTTTCATTCGAAAGAGTTGCTAGATACTCAAGGCCACCCGCGTTTTCCAGTTCACCGTGACTGTCGAGATGCTCGGATACCGTCACGACATCGCAAGGGCTGCCACTTTCGATAAGGCCTGCAATGGCGGAATAGATTAATCGGTGGTCTTTACGATAGAAGTCGTCGCTGGTAATGACGTCAGCGACCTTGTCCCAAGCCAATGCATCGAGCATCAAGCCGCCAATGAGTGATTGTTCCGCTTCCAGGGAGTTAGGTGGCACTTTGAGGTGCTGACCAGCAGCTCCATCTATCGTTCCATCGTCCACAGCTCGGACCATCCCCAAATTTCCTTAGCTAATATTTACCCTGATTCAAAGGTAACACAACACCGCCGACTACAGACGACTGCCAGCGGCAAATATGACGCTTTGTTATTCTGCCGCGACGACGCGGATAGTAACTTCAGCATTAACTTCACCGTGCAGATGAATGCCCACTTGATACTCACCAAGTGCGCGAATCGGGCCGTCTGGCATGCGAACTTCACTGCGCTCAACTTCGACTTGAATCGCAGCAAACGCCTCAATGATATCGATCGGGCCAACCGAACCAAACAGCTTATCCTCGTCGCCAGCATTGGCAGGAATAACGAGTTCAACACCGTTGATTGATTTCGCACGAGCAGTCGCTTTCGCAATTTCTGCAGCGGCCACTTTTTCAAGTTCAGCGCGACGGGATTCAATCTTCTTCATGTTCTCATCAGTGGCAAGTGCCGCTTTACCCTGCGGAAGCAGGAAGTTACGACCATAGCCAGCCTTGACCTTTACGAGGTCGCCGATGCCACCAAGATTCTCAACGCTTTCCAGCAAAATAACGTTCATATCTAAAACCTTTACACTTTTTTAAGTCGACGCCGGAATCCGAACCAAGCGTCTGTGTACCCAATTATTGCCAGCACCATTACCAGCAAAACCTGCAGAAACGGCAACATAATGTATACCGAAACTACTACGATGAGTGGCAACTTTCCCACACCACGCAACCAATGCAAAATTGCCAATCCCTGCATCATAAACATCACGAACAAAATAAACGCGATGTGCTGAAGCCAGCTCGAGCCAACCGCAAACGCCAGTATCGAAAACACCGCTATGGCGAACGCTATAATACGACCAAAATTCAAATCCTGAAACCGACCAAATTCCCCGGTTTCCAGCGGCAATCGTTTATACAGCGAATACCCAAACAATAGCGCCGTCGTATACAGCGCCCAGAAAACAAACACCGCGGAAATCGTCATGATATCTGCGGTCAGCAGTCCTGCGTCCAGCTGCATTCCGTTTTCTCTCAGCAATTGTGTCATTGCGTCCAGATACGGCTGCCAAAAGGCTGCTGGATCCGGAACCACAAGCTGAAACAACGTCAGTGCTGCAACGGCCGCAATCACCGACACTTGTAACGTCAATGTCAGCGACCGCATTCTTACCAGCGCTAGCGCCAGCAACAAAGCGGGCACCCAGGTCCCCGCCGTCAAACTTAATATCGATGCCAGCGACTCTCCTAATATAAGAAGAACCACTGCCGCAACCGCCGCGGCGATACACGTTTCGATCACCGCTTTCCTGAGGCCTTGCGCCAACACCAGTAACACCACAATGGCGCCGCTCGTTAGTTGGGGAGCCGGTAACAATAAGGTTACCGTCAACGCTAAAACTGCATTATGCGGTCGTGCGAGCAACCATAAGGTCAGCGCTTGCACGAGATTTTCTCCAAGCGCGCTTAGTGGCGATCGGTGTACGGAAGTAACGCGAGGAATCGTGCTCGCTTGACTGCCGAGGCCAGCTGACGCTGGTAGTGAGCTTTCGTACCGGTAATTCGGCTCGGGACAATCTTGCCCGTCTCAGTAACATAGGCCTTCAACAGGTTGAGATCCTTATAATCGATCTCAACGATTTTTTCGGCTGTGAAACGACAATATTTTCGTCTGCGTGAATAACGACTCATAATAATTCTCCTTAGGCACTCTTGGCTTCAGCATCCGCATCCACATCCGCTTCAGCTTCAGCTTCAGCTTCAGCTTCAGGAGCTGCTTCTTCACCATTCTTCTCTTCGGCAACAACTTCTGCCGGAGTCTCTTCTGCAGGTGCTTCCTCTGCAGGTGCTTCTTCTGTTGGAGCTTCCGTGGAAGGCGTAGCTTCTGCTGCCAGCTTTTCAGCCTTGTCGTTAGCGCTTTCTTCTTCTGCTAACTCTGCTCGCATCGCGGCTTCGGCAACAGCCTTCGCTTCACGACGTTGTTGAGCTTCCTTCTCTTTGGCCTTTTCTTCGGCGACAGTAACAGCCATCGGCGAAGCTTCAGTGACAGCGTCGTCACGGGCCATAACGAGATTTCTAAGCACAGCGTCATTAAACTTGAACGCAGTTTTGATTTCGTCGATCACGGCAAAGTCACACTCGATATTAAGAAGAGCGTAATGAGCTTTGTGAATTTTGTTGATTGGATGCGCCAGTTGACGACGACCCCAATCTTCAGAGCGGTGAACGCTGCCGCCTGATTCAGTCACCATGCCTTGATATTTTTCTACCATGGCAGGAACTTGCTCGCTCTGGTCCGGATGAACCAGAAACACGATTTCGTAATGTCTCATTTTATCCCCTTACGGATTACAGCTAACCGGCACATCCGGATAGCAAGAGGTGAAAACCCACCCTTATGAGCGGGAGGCGCATCCTACCTAACGCTTAGGCTGGGCGCAAGGCTCTTTGACGCGCTATTTCGTAGAGGCAAACGCCCGTTGCCACTGAGACATTGAGGCTCGAGACCACGCCCGCCATTGGAAGGCTCACCAATGTGTCACAGCGTTCCGAAATACTCTTACTAAGCCCTGTGTGTTCACGGCCCATCACCAGTGCCACGGGTCCACTCAAGTCAGCCTCATACAGGCTGCAATCGGCTTTATCGCTGGTGCCGATCGCCCGAACGCCGTAATCAGCCAGCCACCCTAGAACTCGATTGAGGTTGCCGACCGTCGCGAATGGGAGTTGTTCTGCTGCCCCTGACGCCACTTTACTGACGGCAGGGCTTAGGCCTGCTGCCGCATGTCGTGGCGCGATGATGGCATCCACGCCTGCCGCATCGGCCGTCCGCATACAGGCTCCCAGATTGTGTGGATCTTGCACGCCATCCAACACCAGCAGTAGTAACGGCTTGCTACCAGCAGCCGTGAGTCGCTTCTCCACCATCGTTCTCAGACCGGCCTCGTCAAGTACTGTGCTGCGCTGAACCTCAGCTACGACGCCCTGATGACGTGCTTCCCCACTCATTTGAGCAAGGCGCGCCCGATTGGCTGGCTGGATTTCGATCCCCTGCCCTTGGGCCGACTTGATAATCGCCTCAACTCGTGGATTCGCGGTCTGATACTCAGCGTAAATGCAGCGGACATCCGTCACATCAGTAGCCAGCACCTGCTCTACTGCTCGCAGTCCGGTTATATAATGCGACTTACTCATCGGCGTCTCTTTTTCTTGCTGGAAGGCTTCCTGGGGGGCGGACCTTTCTTCGCACTCTTGTCAGATTCGTCCACAACGGGGCGGAAATCGATTTTGCGGGTCTCCATGTCGACTTTTTGAACCCGAATTCGCATTTCCTCGCCCAGACTATAAGAGTGTCCACTGCGCTCGCCGACCAGCCTCTGCGAACCTGCGTCGAATTTATAGTAGTCGTTGGCCAGACTCGTCACGTGAACCAGGCCGTCAGTCATTAACTCTGTGATTTGCACAAATACACCAAAATTCATGACGCCGGTGATTACACCGTCGAACTCTTCTCCGAGATGACCTTCCATGTATTGGCACTTGAGCCACGCTTCAACGTCGCGAGTTGCAACCTCCGCACGCCTTTCATGCGCGGAGGTGATCGCGCCGAGGCGCTCCATGCTCTTCGCACTGTAATCGTATTTCCCGACCTTGCCGCCACGAACGATATGCCGGATCGCACGGTGCACCAGTAAATCGGGGTAGCGACGAATCGGTGAAGTGAAGTGTGCGTATGACTCCAGCGCTAAACCAAAATGCCCAACGTTTGCGGGCGAATACTCGGCGTGCGTGAGCGATCGCAACATTGCCATCGTGATGGCCGCACTGTCCGGGCGGTCTCTTACCTGCTCGATCAACTGAGTGAAATGACGCGGCTCGACATGATCAGGATGTGGGACCTTTAGGCCCAGTGAAATCAGATACAGGCGCAAGTCGTTAAAACGCTCTGCATCTGGTTTTGGATGGACCCGGTAGAGGCCGGGAATCTTGTGCTGCTTTAGGAACTTTGCGGCTTCGACATTCGCCGCGATCATGCACTCCTCGATCAAGCGGTGCGCATCATTTCGGGGCACAACCTCGATGCGATCAATTTCACCGTCGTCATTGAGTTTGAATTTCGTCTGCGGAAGGTCGATTTCAATCGCGCCGCGTCGACCCCGTTGTTTTGCGAATGCCTTGTACAAATCATGCAGATCGCGCACTGAGCCTTGAAGGTCCTTCGGCACCGATGTTGTCGACGTGCCATCAAGAAAATCTCCAACCTGACTGTACGTCAGGCGGGCTTTCGATTTCATCACGCCTTCAAAGAATGTGGTTTTACTAACCTCCCCTAAAGGGCTGACGCGCATATCGCAGACCATACACAGGCGATCTACCTTTGGATTGAGTGAGCAAAGGCCATTTGAAAGCACCTCTGGCAACATCGGTACGACTCGATCCGGGAAATACACGGAGGTACCGCGAACAATAGCCTCTTTGTCGAGAGCTGAGCCGACACTCACATAATTAGCCACGTCGGCGATTGCGACCAGTAGCCGCCAACCATTGTTTGTTTTCTTACAATAAACCGCATCGTCGAAATCCCGCGCATCCGCACCATCGATCGTAATCAGATCAACATCACGGAGTTCAGTTCGACCTCGTTTAGAGTCCTCGGGCACATCGCTGCCGAAATTCTGTACTTCCCTTCTAACGCCGTCCGGCCACTTGAATGGAATCCCGTGTGAGTGAATGGCAATCTCCGTTGATATGCCCTTCTCTCCAGGTGCGCCAATGACCGTTGTGACACGCCCAGTTGCCTGCTCCACCTGTGTCGGATAATCGAGTATCTCGGCAACAACCATGCTGCCGTGCTTGGCATGCGCCGATTCTTCTTTCGGAATCAATATGCGATGCGAGAGTTTCGTATTATCGGGAATAACAATCCCAATGCCGCGCTCACGAATGAACTGACCGGCAATTTCTTGAATGCCGCGTTCCAGTACGTCAACTAGTTCGCCCTGTGAGCGACCGCGGTGGTCATCACCCACGATACGAACGGCGACCCGATCTCCGTCGAATAGCGACCTCATCTCTCGGGCGGAAAGGAAAACATCCTCAGATTCACCATCGTCGCGAATGACGAACCCGAATCCATCGCGATGGCCACTGACTTTGCCGGTGATCAGATCAAGCTTGGCGGTCAGGCAATATTCGCCGCGTCGATTCTCAAGAATCTGTCCTGCACGCACCATCTCCTGCAATTGCTCGATCAGAAGTGAGCGCATTCGCTGCCCCTTCAGGCTATAGGCTTTCAGGATCGGCTCGATTTTAATCGGTTTGCCGACGTCGGTCAGCATATCCAACAAGTCATTACGGCTCGGGATCGGATGCTTGTAGGGCCTGCTCTTTTTGGTTTTCGAGGTCTTCCTCTCAGAGGAACTCTTCGGTTTTTCAGGCTTGCTCGGCAAGTGATGGAACTCCGGTGATTTTGCTAACTAAATGGCAATTGACAGGGAACGGCCGCTTTGCGTACAGTGCGCCACCCGTTGGATCGTGATTGATTGTACGCGGTTCTGCGCCTACTTAGGTGGCGGAATTGATATACGCACTAGCTTCAGGTGCTACTAGGGCTAAGTGGGTAGGTGTAATATTTAAGCGTATAATCAAGCGGTTACATACGGTGGGTTACCTGAGGTTTGTTAACCCCCATCGTTTTTGTAGTAATTGCGGGTACGCATCAGTTTTCTATAACGATGCGTGTAAGGATTGCCCAGGTGGCGGAATTGGTAGACGCGCCAGCTTCAGGTGCTGGTCTACGTAAGTAGGTGGAGGTTCAAGTCCTCTCCTGGGCACCAATCAGATTTAATGGAATATGACGGGCTCCACAAAAACGAGCGTGATTACAGCAATTTAGGGCGCTTAGAGCGTCATTTGTGCCGCTATCTCTGCCGCAACTCTGGCGTTGTTCAGTATTAATTGAATATTCGTATCCAGACTTTTGCCGCCAGTACGTTCGGCAATGCTTCCCAGCAGATACGGTGTTGTCTCTTTACCGCTAATGCCTTGTTGTTGCATCTCAGCAATAGCGTCAACGATTACGCTGTCGATCTCCTCTTTCGGCATTGCGTGTTCCTCCGGTAGAGGGACGCCGATGAGTAGGCCGCCATTTAGTTTCATTGCCCATTTCGCTTTTATCGCTGCGGCAATCTCTTCTGCCGTGTCCACGCGATAGTCGACCGGGAAGCCACTATCGCGCGAATAGAAAGCGGGCAGATTGTCGGTTTGATAGCCGATCACTGGAACGCCTTTGGTTTCCAGGTATTCGAGTGTACGGCCGATATCAAGAATGGATTTCACGCCCGCGCAGACCACGGCGACGTTTGTATTGGCGAGTTCTTCAAGGTCTGCGGATACGTCCATTGTTTCTTCAACGCCACGATGCACGCCGCCAATGCCGCCAGTCGCAAAGACCCTGATGCCGGCCATCGCCGCGATAATCATGGTTGCGGCAACAGTTGTGGCGCCGTTCATCCTACGAGCAACGACAAAGGGCAAGTCACGCCGACTGCACTTGATCGCATTCAACCCTAGCTGACCCAGACTTTGGATCTCGTCGGGCGATAAACCAACTTTTAGTTTTCCATCCAATACAGCAATCGTCGCAGGAATTGCTCCGCCGTCACGCAACGCCGCTTCGACCGCCATGGCCGTTTCAACATTTCTCGGATACGGCATGCCGTGACTAATAATCGTCGATTCCAGGGCCACCACCGGTTTGTTGGCGTCCAGTGCTGCAGATACTTCTGTCGCGATATCAAGCATGTTGTGTCTCCATCGCGCATTGCACGAGTCCTAATGAAAGGGCGGGGTTGCTGGTGCCGGCGTGTGACAAAGTGACGTCTGCCGCGGCCATAGAAAATTGTACGGATTCTTGCAAGGTCCAATCCTCCAGCCAGCTATAGGCAAGACCGGCAAGAAAAGCGTCGCCCGCGCCGCCGGCATTAAGAATGTCATTGCTACTGCGTTGCACCTTTTGCGTACCGTATTTGCCGTTGTCACTAAAGAAAACACCCTTCTCACCACGTGTGATAAACACGCGTGTCACGCCTTCGTTATGCAGCATCTTCGTAATCTTAACAAGTTGCGCCTTGGTTCGTGCTTCCTGCCCCATGAGCGCTTCAACTTCAATGGTGCCGGTTTTCAAGGTATGAATATGTTGTAAGTGCGGCCTTAAGCGTGGCGCCTTGGCCGTCGACACAGTGTCAGCGAAAATCGGCGTGTCCGAGAATGTTTCCGTCAGCCAGGCGAGAGTGTCAGTGGGTAGATTCGTATCGAGCACGATGAGTGATGATTGTTTCAGCATCGCCTGCATGGGTCGTAGACTGGCAACAGTCAAGTCGTCGATAATGCTCATGTCGTTTATCCCAACTAACATGTCGCCTGTGTCATCGAGTACTGACAAGTAAGTTGATGTTGTAGCGGACGGGATCTGAAGCACGTTTTGCACGTTGATGCCGGCTTCACGCGACAATCGCATAAGGACTTGCCCGTGATGATCGTCACCAACGGCGGAGATGAGTCGAGTGTCTGCACCGAGTCGAGCAAGATTTTCGGCAATGTTTCGAGCGACACCGCCGGCCGCGATATGCACATCGCCCGGATTTGAATCAAAATCGCGGAGTTTCTGTGTTGATCTGCCGTGAATGTCGATGTTCGCGCCACCGATGACCGAGATAAAAGACGCGTCACTAAGAACGTAACCGCGACCTTTGATGAATCCCTTGTTGCTGAGATTCATGATGTGACCAGCAACTGCGGACCGACTTATCCCCAGCCGTGTAGCTATGACTTGCTGTGGCATCATCGGGTCTTCCCGAATGAGCGCAAGGACTTGTTGTTCGCGGCTGGCCATAACTAACACATGTTAGTTAACCAAACATCTGTTTGCAACCCTGACTAGAGCAACAATGGCCAAGCGATGGCTAGGATTATCGATAGCCCGAATAATACCCAGATACTGCGCGCTTACTTGGGATGTGCGAACAGCGCTTGTATGGTCGAACCGATACCCAATCAGATTGAGTCGACCACAATGTCGATGGCAAACATGACTGCAGCCGTCGTCAGGTATTGTGCCGTAGCGTTTGGCACAGGCAGCAGGAACTGACTAAACAGCACAAAGAAACCTGCGTACAGCTTCGGGTTTAGGATGTTCAGCCAATGGCAGAATTAAAATGATCCCACAGATAGGGGCCTGCCAAAACTTTTTCATACTTGGGCTCCCCTCCCGATACCAAACACGACGGAATACATTCGATCTCTGAGTCGAAATTCGTATTATGAAAATATGCCATTGATTGTCGTCGGATCGCGTCACTTTTCGGATTGCTCGATTGGACGACGCGGTGCAATGTTGATACCCATCGATCATTGGTCCAACGTGCCAACATGTCACCAATGTTTACAATGAAAGCATCATCGACAAGCGGCGCCTTTACCCAACTTCCTGCCGCCAGTTTAAGTTCAAGTCCGGGTACGGTGGGGTCAGACTTCAAAATCGTAAGACTGCCGTAGTCGGTGTGTTCGCCGGCGCTTCTTTGCGTTGGTAATAGGGGCTTGTCGAAGCCCGGATAGTTTAGGCAACGAAGCGCGTTCATCGGATGCGTGTGAGATTTCTTGAAATAATCATGCGGCATATCGAGCGCCGCAGCGAATAACCTCAATACCTTTCCGGCCAAGTCCGTCATCTCATTGAAATAAGTCGTCAATGCGATTTCCAACTTGGGGTGCGCTGCGGGCCAAAGATTTTTGCCAAAATAGAATTCATATTCGGCGGCGGTCAAATCGATTGGCGGCGCCAATAATGGTCCGATACCGAAACTTTCCTTGACGTCAGGTGGCGTATCGACGCCCATCGATTTTGCCAACGCCTCTGATGCCATTGGGAAGTAGCCACGTGGGCACTTCGGGTCGGAAGATTTGGCCGTGAGTTTCTCCTTAAGCGGTAAATCGAAGAAGCCTATCGTCTGAACCCACGCATTCTCGATGATTTTTCCGGGCACTCCGTGATTCTCGATAATTAGGAAGCCAGTGCTTCTACAGATATCATCAACACGTGCCGCAATGGCCGCCTGTTCTATCGGTGTCCCATGGATAAAAGCGCCGAGGTCAATCGCCTCGATCGCCGGCACCTCAAGATTACTCATCCTTAACACCAATCCCCATAATCTTTGATCTCTTTTGAATATATACAATAACCATAATTATATAACCGACTATCATCATTCTGCCGGTATTATCGATATCGGAAAAGGCAAGGTTCGCTTGAACTAGTAATATCAGAATGCCAATCACACTTATTGTTTTTAACGCTTTCTCAGACATTCGGAAGTGCGCATTTGCAAATACTTCAGGTAATTTCTTGGCAAAATAAAATGCGGCAAGTAATGGAACGATATCGTAAATAAACACAAGCCCACTACCCAGCATAATTATGTATCGCATATCTTTATCGGCGAGTATCGGTATTGATGCAACGATCAGAAGAATAGTGAGCATAATATGTGGCGTATTGAATCTTTTGTTAACAACAGCCAACCTTTTGGGCAGCCAGCCATCTTCACACGCAATAATCACTGATTTTGTCGCCCAGGAAAATGTCGAATTAATACTGGTTGCGAATGCGAAAAGTGCCGCGCTAACTATAAAAGCAGCATAGAGAGACGGCGGCAATATCACTCTTGCGACTTCAGCTAATGTCTTTCCTGCTGTTTGCTCAACTGGCAATATACCAACTGCGACAATCGACACGGTTGCTATGAAAAAGGCCGCAACAAGCGTGCTGTAAATAATCGCACGAGGCAGATCATGATGTGGGTTCTTCATTTCACCGCCAAGCTCGGAGACGTAATAAGCACCCCCGGTGGCAAAAGACATGAGAACACAAGCCATTCCAAAACCGTACCAACCGTCGGGAAACAGTTTTTCCTGATCAGTAAAGTTGGTGTAATCCACCTCTAAAATGCCAAAGAAAATGAGCGAGGATAACCCACAAAGAAGAAAGGCAATCATAACTTTCTGAATTGCAGCAGCCTGTCGAATTCCCAACAGATTCACAATATAAAAAGTAAGCAAAACACCGAGTGCAACATATTTCGCGTTTAAATCCGGTAATAAGGCAAGTGCATATTCAGCAAAACCTAATGCGAATAAAGCAATAAGAAAGTAAGTGACCATCAAAAGCGCGAGAAAGAAAAAGCCAGCCTTTGGCCCTAAAACACGTTTGCAATAGACATACAGTCCGCCAGTCGCGGGCATTGCCGAGCCCATAAAAACTACGGGCAGTTGTTTGATGATAGAAAATATTGCCGATAGAACAACGGCAAAAGGTACAGCATAGGCGGTAAAACCAATCCCGATACCGATAAGCACCAAAACTCCCGAGCCAATTACCTGACCAAGTGCAATGGCAAAAACATCCCAAAAACTAAGGCTCTTTTTTAAATGCATAAATTTTACTTCCTACAAAAGGGCAAGCGCCGCATCAAAATCAGCGATCAAATCTTTTACGTCTTCAAGCCCTGTAGACACTCTGATCATTCCGTCCCGGATTCCCATCTCAAGTCGCTGCTCAATTGGAATATCAAGAAATGCCATCAATGCCGGAATTTGCGTGGTTGTTCTGACCCCGCCAAGACTGGCGGAGAAGCAGCTAAGCTCAAGATTATCAAGCACCGTAAGCGCTTCATCACCGTCTTCAACTTCAAAAGTGAGCATACCTCCAAACTTGGGCATCTGTTCTTTGGCGATATGATGTTGAGGATGACTTTCAAGGCCTGGGTACCATACCTGCTTCACTGAGGGATGGTTTTCAAAATAAGCAGCAAGGGTAGCCGCAGAGCGGCAGGCTCTTTCCAGCCTAACACTTAGAGTTTGAATACCGCGCCCCAGCATCCAGGCATTAAACGGCGCAAGCGGTGCACCCAGTTTTACCATGGTATTCCAGCGAATTTGCTCGAGAAAATCATCCGGAAGCAATTCCGATTTCATGCATATTGCCCCACCAATCACATCACTATGGCCGCCGATAAATTTTGTTGCGCTTTCCACCACAATATCCACGCCAAAATCCAGCGGTCTCATTACATAAGGAGAGGCAAATGTATTATCACACACAACAACAATTCCCCGGTCATGCGCGATCTTTACAATAGGCGCGATAGGCGCCACTTTCATGGACGGGTTGGCGATGGTTTCAAAATATATCACTTTGGTATTAGGACGGATTGCAGCCTCGATCGCCGCCGTATCCGCCGTATCAACAAAGGTGGTTTCGATATTGTAATCCGTTAATCGGTGATCAAGCATCTCATGAGTTGAGCTATACGTGGTCCAGTCGCAGACGATGTGATCACCACTTTTGAGAAGGCCAAGAAGCGTTATTGAGATTGCTGCCATACCGGATGCCGTAGCAAGACAGGCATCCGCTCCTTCAATGACCATCATTTGATCTTCAAACTGATATTCGCTGGGATTACCGCATCGGCCATAAATATTTACGTCCTTGCGTTCGCCGTCAAGAATACGCTGAAAGATATCCCTATCGTATTGAAAACTGGACGCCATCACGATCGGTGGCGTTACAGCTTTGGTCGCTTCATCCGGCGGAATATAGGCTGTCTTACTATCGAAGCGAAGATTGTTACGTTTTTCTTTTTTCATTGATGGCCCCAGTTTGCTGAAAATCTATATCCCGCCCGATCTTGAATCCAAAAGACAACCAATTGCAAGAGAAGCCATGGCAGAAATCGTTGTAATGTCGTAACTATTAAAAATATCATAGCCAAAACCCATAATCGGCGTCATAAGACAGATAAACGCTGCTTTGCATCAGAGCGGCCAGTTTGGCAAAAGGTGAATGAATGGATTGCCAAGGGCAATGCATACGTAAGAGAATACACCCAGACTGTTGGTCATTGCAGTTATAGTCGATTTTTAATGTACTCAAAAAGGACTGCCATAGTGAAGTCAAAATTTACCGTACTTGCTTTACTCCCGTGCACCGCCAGTTTTCTTGCGGAGTCGCCATGTGACTTTGGGTCATCAAGGTGACGGCGCCAAGCGTAACGGATCTGCTCAGCCTGCGTGACAAAGTGGCGGTGGTCACGGGCGCCTCGCAAGGCATTGGCGCCGGAATCGCACTGCGGCTGGCTGAGGCCGGTGCGACGACAATCGTCCACTATCGGAGCAATGAGGCTGGTGCGAACGCCGTTGTCGACGAAATTCGTGCTGCAAATGGTAAAGCCATAGCGCTGGGCGCCCGTCTGGAAGACGAGTCGGCTACTAAGGTTTTTATTGACCAAATCAACCACAAGTACAAGTCGATCGATGTCCTGGTAAACAACGCGGGTGTTTTCCCGAACAAGCCATTCCTGGAAATGTCGTTGAAGGATTGGAATGAGATGTTCTCGGCAAACGTCGATACAGCTTTCAACTGTTCGAAATTTACGGCGAATACTATGAAAGCGGCAGGCGGCGGGACAATCGTGAATGTCGCATCGATATCTGCGTTGTGCCCCGGCGACAACCATAGCCATTAC
>CAJXYT010000043.1 GCA_913063505.1 uncultured Gammaproteobacteria bacterium
ATGGAGCGGGAAACGAGATTCGAACTCGCGACCTCAACCTTGGCAAGGTTGCGCTCTACCAGCTGAGCTATTCCCGCGAACGGTCGAGATTCTAGCGTTTAACAGGCTCAAGTCAAGACGTAATTGCCGCTTTCGCTAATTAGATGCCTGTTGATCCTCGATAATGGAGGGCCAAGCCGCTTTCAGATATATGATCATCGACCAGATCGTCATAATCGCAGCGAGCACCAGCAATACGAATCCGACGGTATAGACAGGGATTCCGAAGAGTAACTCCTGGTAAACCATGAATGTGATGCCGAGCATTTGCAGCGTGGTCTTGATCTTTCCAACAACAGAAACTTTGACGCTGGCTCGCTCACCGATCGTTGCCATCCACTCACGCAGCGCGGAAACAGTTATCTCTCGACCAATGATGATCATCGCGATAACGTCCTCGAACCACCGAGCATCAGCCTGCACCAACATCACCAATACGATCGAGACCATTAGCTTGTCAGCAACCGGGTCGAGAAACTCCCCGAAACGCGACGTCTGGGCATAACGCCTGGCAACCCAGCCGTCGATGAAGTCGGTGACCGCAGCGATCCCAAACAGAATGGCGGCGACGGGCCGTGCATGCGGAATCACCTCGCTGTAAAAACAAATCACAACGACCGGAATCGATGCAATTCGGAACAGCGTCAACATATTTGCAAGATTAAGCTTCAATCGTCAGCCCGACTTTCTTCAACTTTCAAGATGCAATGCATTGTATATGTTTTCGGCCAGTTTTCGACTAATACCGTGCACATGAACCAAATCGTCTACACCGGCCGCAACTACGCCCTGCAACCCCCCGAACTGCCGCAATAGTTCCCGACGTTTCTTTGGCCCCAAACCCGGGATTTCCTCCAATGTGGAGGTCCGTCTCGCTTTGGCGCGGCGCTGGCGATGCCCGGTAATCGCGAAGCGATGTGCTTCATCCCGAATCTGCTGAATTAGAAGCAACGCTGGCGAATCCGGTGGCAATGTCATCGCCCTCGACTCACCTGGGCGGAAGAGTTGTTCGGCGCCTGGTCGGCGTGAGCGGCCTTTTGCAACACCTACCACCGTTAACCAGTCGAGTCCTAAATCCGCCAATACCTTCATCGCCTCGGCAAGCTGCCCTTTGCCGCCATCCACGAATAGAATATCCGGTATAGGCACCTCGCCTTTTTTGATGCGCGCATAACGCCGCTGTAAAGCCTCAGACATCGCTGCATAATCATCGCCTAACGAGTCTGGACTGAGATTAAAGCGTCTGTAATCGCTCTTCAGGGCTCCTGCGGTATTGAAAACAACACAAGAGGCCACTGTCATCTCACCGGAGGTATGGCTTACATCAAAACACTCGAGACGCTGTGGAGGATCTTCGAGTTGTAATGCCTCACCAAGGGCTAGAAATTGACGTTTAATTGTGGCATTACTCGCGACCTTCAGATTTAGGCCTTGCTCCGCATTCGTTCTCGCCATCTGCAACCAGCGTAGGCGGTCTCCGCGCACCCTCGAGCGAATCTGTACCTTGCGCCCCATGCGAGCGGTGAGCTCCTGTTGTAATAACTCACCATCCGGAATTTCCAACTCAATGACGATTTCAGTCGGCGCATCACGACCCAGATAATACTGGGCGACGAATGCGTTGATTATTTTCTGCTTGTCCGTCTCACCCTGAAGGCGTGGAAAATGATCGCGGCTACCAATCACAGTGCCATTACGAATGAACATAACTGTCACACAGTGAATAGCGCTGTTAGATCTGAATCCGAGAATATCCAAATCAAGTTTGCCACTACGCTTAACGAGTTGGCGCGCCTCAATTTCCTTGAACTTTGATATCTGGTCGCGAAAACGCGCTGCATGCTCATAGTCTTGAACATCGGCTGCCTTCTCCATTCGCCTAACGAAGGTATTGACGACGCTTTTGTTTTTCCCATCGAGGAACAAGATTGCAGCATCAATATCGGTCGCGTATTGATCCTTGCTGATCAGATTAACGCACGGTGCTGTACAGCGTTTAATCTGATACTGCAGGCACGGGCGAGTCCGATTTTGAAAAAAGCTATCCGAACAATTTCGGATTAGAAATAACTTCTCCAGCTCATTCAGAGTTTGTCGAACAGCAGATGTACTTGGGTACGGACCAAAATAGCGCCCTTTGCCTTTCCGCGCTCCGCGGTGGAATCGCAAGCGCGGGTAATCGTGCTCGGTTGATGCGTAGATGTAGGGGTAGCTCTTGTCATCGCGCAATAAGATATTGAAGCGCGGCTTGTGCTGCTTTATCAGGCTGTATTCGAGAATCAAAGCCTCGGCCTCTGTATTGGCCACAGTAACTTCGACTCGCAGAACCAACTCCATCATCGCAGCGGTTTTCGGCGCATCGTGAGTTCGGTTGAAGTAACTTGAAACTCGTTTTTTCAAATCACGTGCTTTGCCCACGTAGATGATCTTGTGCTTTGCATCAAGCATGCGATACACACCCGGACGATGCGTCAGGGTCCGTAGAAACGGCTTGATTTCAAATGGTGCGTCGTTACTCACTGCGCTTGTTATCCAGTAACTCCCAAGCCTTCGCAAATATTCCGTCGAACATATCTTCAGTCAAGCGGCCCGTGTTGGTGTTGTAGCGACTGCAGTGGTAGGAATCGAGCAACTTAAAATACTTAACGTCGTGCACGGCTGCATGCCCAAATTTGAACTCGACTTGCCGCATACCAAGTGCTTTGATTACGGCGCGATGCGCGATGCCACCCAATGCCATGACCACGGCATCGCTCGGCAACGTTCGCAGCTCATTCGCCAAGAAATTATTGCAGGTATTAATTTCAGCACCGACCGGCTTGTTATCTGGTGGGAGACATTTCACGGCGTTTGTTATCCGACAGTCGATCAGCTTCAAATCATCGTCAGCTGCTTCCGAATGGTCTCGACTTGCGAATCCGTACTTGTGGAGCATCTGATAGAGCAAAACTCCCGCGTGATCTCCCGTAAACGGTCGCCCTGTTCTGTTCGCACCGTGCATTCCAGGCGCGAGACCGACGACCAGAAAACGTGCATTCGCTGCCCCAAACGGCGAAACTGGCCGGCAATAATAATCCGGATACCGCTCCTGAACATCATCCAGAAACAGCGAGAGCCTTGGGCACTCGCGACAGTCCTTGTCGAAGAGTTTATCGTTGATCAAGCGCCTCAGTCGTCCGTATGGCGAATTATCGCTTCACCACAGCCGCGCGTGCCGACAAGTTTGGTGCCGGGAGCAATGCTGTCGCCCTCGATGAGCGGAATGATCTGAAAATTCGGGACATTCAGGCTATGGTCCGGGTTTGCTGTTATGGGCACACCGTCGGCGGGCACATTGATATGATCGTAGTGCATGGTGGATCCAGAGGAACGGGAAAGGCGTACATTGTACAGATCGCCGGGGACGACAAATAGTGCTGATTCTTCTCAATAAACCCTTTCGGGTGCTGTGCCAGTTTACGGATCCCGATGGGCGGGCCACGTTGGCGAATTACGTTACTTTGCCAGAGATGTATCCGGCCGGCCGCCTAGACTTCGAAAGCGAAGGCTTGATGGCTCTCACAGACGATGGTCGCTTGCAGGCACGAATCAGCCAGCCGAAGTCGAAAATCCAGAAGACCTATTGGGTACAGATAGAAGGTGACGCCAGCGACGAGCAATTGGACGCGCTCGTGAGTGGGGTGGAACTCAAGGATGGCCCCGCACAAGCTGTCGCCGCAAAGTGCATGGACGCCCCTTCGATGTTATGGGAGCGCATCCCACCCATTCGGCAGCGAAAAACGGTGGCGGACAGCTGGTTGGAGATCACGTTATCTGAGGGCCGAAATAGACAGATTCGCCGCATGACTGCCGCAGTCGGGCTACCAACCTTGCGACTCATTCGGTATTCGATTGGTCCGTGGACGCTGGACGAGCTTCACCCAGGTGAATCACGGCAAATCTCTACCGTGGACGCCTGGCATTCTCTGCAATAGTCAGGCTTTGTTGAGGCCCGCTATTCGCATCGCAACTTCCATTGCTTGCTCGTAATTCAGTCTCGGATCAACCGTCGATTTATAGGCTCTGGCTAGATCAGCATCCGTAAGGCCACGAGCACCGCCAGTACACTCAGTAACGTTTTCACCGGTCAGCTCCAGGTGAACACCACCAAGATGACTGCCCATGGAATCGTGAACCTTAAAGGCAGACTCGATTTCCCCGATGATGTTATCGAAGCGGCGAGTCTTCGTGCCATCCGCTGTGCTCTCGGTATTGCCATGCATCGGGTCACAAACCCAAAGCACCTGAGCGCCCATCTCTTTGACTGTTTTGATCATGTCAGGAAGCTGCTCTTCTACCGACTTAGCACCAAATCGATGAATTAAGGTCAGACGACCCGGTTCATTATTCGGATTCAACGTCTCCACAAGGCCTTGTAGCCACTCCCGCGTCATTCCCGGTCCAATCTTCACGCCCACAGGGTTTGCGATGCCGCGGAAGTATTCGATATGCGCGCCATCAAGCTGGGCTGTCCGCATTCCGATCCAAGGGAAATGTGTCGTCAGGTTATACCAACGCTCGCGACGATCGAGGTATCGCGTTTGAGCTTGTTCGTAGTGCAGGTGCAATCCCTCATGCGCCGCGTATATGTCCGCTCGCTGCGTCCGATGAAATTGTCGGCCCGACACCGTTTCAAGAAAATCCAGCGAATCGGAAATTGAAGACACTATGTTGTGATACTCGCCGGCAGCGGAAGAATGACCAACCCAATCAAGATCCCAATATTCAGGATGATGCAGATCGGCAAATCCGCCGTCGATCAACGAACGCACGAAGTTTAATGTCAGTGATGCTCTTTCATAACCGCGTAATATCATCTGCGGATCTGGAGTTCGCTCGTCTGCCGTGAAGCCGCTACGGTTGATAAGATCACCACGGAAACTCGGCAGCGTAACGCCGTCCCGCGTTTCTGTATCCGCCGAACGTGGTTTTGCGTACTGGCCCGCCATTCGGCCAACCCGAACGACCGGTTTCTTCATCCCGTAAATCATCACGAGACTCATCTGCAGTAGAATTTTTAATTTAGCAACGATATTTTCGGACGTACATTCGTCAAATGTTTCCGCACAATCTCCGCCTTGCAAGACAAATGCCTCACCACGCTGAGCCTTGGCGAAATGAGCCTTGAGGTCGTCAACCTCCCACGACGTCGTAATCGGTGGCAGCCGACTTAAATCAGCCACTGCACGGTCCAATGCGGCTAAATCAGGATAAGACGCTTGTTGAGAGGCTTCTTTGCTCTGCCAGCTCGCGGGATGCCAATCGCTTTTGGGTGTTGTTCTGCTCACGTTCTCGATTCTTCTCTGGGTAAGGTTCGTCGGCTTTCGCCAAGCGGAAAATGCGGACTATGCCATGGCTTGTTTCAAGCCTCAAAAGTTTCTCGTGTAATCAGAGGTTTAGATAGTCTTTATCAGCCGGCTTCAGGGGCGACGAAGTTAGCTGTGTAACGCGTTTATTATTGCTAAATCACTAGCCTACGCGCTTCTTCGCATTGCGCCAAAACCTATCGAGAGCCGCAAGTTTGTAGTCTTTTAGCCGCTTACCGGACTCGGTGATTTCGCTTTCCATATCCCGAAAGCGTCTCTCAAACTTGCGATTCGCACTCGTGAGGGCCTTTTCAGGGTCTATATCGAGGTGCCGCGCAAGATTGACGACCGCAAAGACCAGATCGCCCAATTCCTCTTCCATACACTCAGGGTCACGCGTGCCTGCCGCCTCCTCAAGCTCGTCAAGCTCCTCGTGAATCTTGTCGCGTACGCCCTTTCGATTCGGCCAATCAAATCCGACGCGACTCGCTCGTTTACCGAGTTTTTCCGCCCGTTTCAATGCCGGCAACGCATTAGCAATGCCAGCAAGAGCACTTCCATCAACGGACTCTGATCGTTCCGCCTCCTTTATTTGCTCCCAACTACCCGCATGCTTACCCTTTGAGCGCTCAGCATCGCTGCCAAAGACGTGAGGATGTCGCCTAATCATCTTCTCGGCATTAGCGCTTGCCACATCATTGAAATTGAAGCTACCGGCCTCCTCGGCCATGCGGGCGTGAAATACAACCTGAAACAGGAGGTCCCCGAGTTCATCACGCAGATCGCCCATATCCCCACGCTCGATCGCATCCGCAACTTCGTAAGCTTCCTCAATGGTGTGCGGGGCGACGCTGCTGAAGTCTTGCTGGACATCCCACGAGCAACCATTCTCAGGATCACGGAGCTTGCGCATAACTTCAAGTAATTTATCGATTCCATTCATATATTATTGTTTTAAAAGGATTTCTCTTGTAGATAGAATCATGAATGCTGTTGCACCCCAGATTCTTTCGTTTTCCCAATGAAATTCAATCGCCGGCATTTTTTAATCATAGCTCGTCCACTCACCACGAATATCATTGCTGGCATCCAGCAAAATCATCACAATCTCCATGCCAATCTTGCTCTAGTTCCGTTGGATGCCCTACACTGTGCAAGACGTAGAAGATTTGAATGGTGGATTGAACGATACTATTAAAGCAATCGCAGAAGAACTACAAATCAAACCAGGCGCGTTAAGGAAAGCCTGTGAAATTGCATTCAAAGATGATTACATTGATTAATCAGAAGATCACGAAATATTAGAAACTACCTTAGCGAGCGTTAATACAATATGAAGAAAATTGTTGGCGACATTTGGGATTTTTGGGTCATTACATGGCGTGAAAGTCAAACGCTGTTTTGGACTGAAGCTATTGCAACTACATCATCAGTTTGCGCTAGCATTGTATTGGCAGTTAAATCACCATACCCGCCATTACTTATAGTATTTTCTTTGTATTTGGTTGGAAGTGTTCTGTTGATGTACGCGATGTACGTTAGAAAGAGCTCGTGGATGATGGTACTGATGACGTGGTATTCACTAATGAACGTAGTAGGGTTATATAATGTTCTTTAATTTGAGCACTAAAGGCACTCGATAATTACCCGTCAAGGCCTGCTACGACATCAATCGGATTAGACGGTAGCTCGGTACCACGAAGGCGATACCGAATATCTTCTGACGTAAGAAATACGTCTCTATTGATGCTTGATTCCACCCTCTGTGAGTTCCGCAGGATCAAGCAAGCGATCAAGCTCCTCCTGGACATCCCACGGGCAACCACTTTCAGTGGTCGCGGAGCCTGCGCATAACTTCAAGTAATTTATCGATTTCATTCATATATTATTGTTTTAAAAGTATTTTCCTTAGAGATAGAATCATGAATGCTGTTGCACCCCAGATTCTTTCGTTCTCCCAATGAAACTCAACCGCCGGCAATTTTCGATCATAGCTCGTCAACTCGCCACGAATATCATTGCTGGCATCCAGCAGAAACGGCAGCGGCACCTCAAATGTGTATTCGACTTCACTCTTATCGATATCAAGCTCTGCCGCGGCAGCGACCAGGCCAACGATGGGTGTGACTGCATACCCTGTCACGGTGGGCATTGTATTGAGATAACCCACCACAGAGATATGCTCAGCGTCAATTCCCACCTCTTCCTCGGTTTCTCGCAGCGCCGCTGCCTCGACGTTGCCGTCGTGGTCTTCCATTTGCCCACCAGGGAAGCTCACTTGTCCAGCGTGGTGCTTGAGCTCCGCCGATCGCTGAGTGAGCAACACATGAAGACTGTCGTCTCGCTCAATGATTGGCACGAGAACGCCGGCCGCTTTCAACGTCCCGGACAGCTGCTCACGCATCGGCTCCAGCCATCGTGAACCGTCAAGGCTTGCTACGACATCAATCGGATTAGACGGTAGTTCAGTGCCGCGAAGACGATACCGAATATCTTCCGACGTAAGAAATACGTCGCTATTAATGCTTGATTCCACCCTCTGTGAGTTCCGCTGGATTAAGCAAGCGATCAAGCTCCTCATCGGTCAGGTCGGTCATATCACGAGCAACATCCTTCACAGGACGGCCTTCTTTATAAGCTACTTTCGCGACAGCGGCGCCCTTCTCATAACCTATAACAGGATTGAGTGCGGTAACCAGAATTGGGTTCCGGTGTAGTGAGCGATTGATATTTTCTATATTCACAGAAAACCCTGCGATAGCCTTATCCGCAAGACATTTGCTGGCATTGGCCAGTAATTCGATACTCTGCAGCAAGTTGTAGGCCACTACCGGCAACATGACGTTGAGTTGAAAGTTACCTGACTGGCCTCCCATCGCGATGGTCGCGTCGTTACCAACAACCTGAGCACAAACCATCGCCACGGCTTCCGGAATTACCGGGTTCACTTTACCGGGCATGATACTTGAGCCGGGTTGTAGTGCCGGCAATTCAATCTCACCAATGCCTGCTAATGGTCCGGAATTCATCCAACGCAAATCATTCGCTATCTTGGTCAGGCTGACCGCCAATACTCGCAATTGTCCGGATGTTTCGACTGCCGCATCCAGGCTGCTGAGGCTCTCAAATTTCGAACCTGCTGGTGCGAATGGCACCCCGGTTTTTTCACCCAGTAAGACGGCAACTTTGTCGCCGAATTTCGGATGTGCGTTGATTCCGGTGCCGACGGCCGTACCGCCCTGCGCAAGCTGCACCAAGCGCTTCATCGTATCGCTCAATCGAGCCGATGCATGATCAATTTGAGAGCGCCAGCCGTCAAGCTCCTGCCCGAGCGTTATCGGCATCGCATCCATCAAATGCGTGCGTCCTGTTTTTACAACATCACGAGTTTCGTCAGCTTTCGCTTCGAGAACCTCAGATAAGTGCTTGAGCGCAGGCAGCAGGTTCTTATGAATGCTGACCGCCGCGCTAACGTGCACACACGTCGGAATAACATCGTTGCTGCTTTGACACATGTTGACATGATCATTGGGATGCACCTCAGAGCCGAGATGCTCAGTCGCCAGACGAGAGATAACTTCGTTAGCATTCATATTGGAGCTGGTGCCGGAGCCCGTCTGAAACACATCGACAGGAAAGTGCTCATCATATTGCCCTTCAGCTATCGACATCGCGGACGCTTGAATCGCAACCGCTACGTCACTTTCCAAGAGGCCGAGCTCGGCATTCGCGCCAGCTGCCGCCCATTTTACGAGGCCGAGTGCAGCAATAAATTGCGTCGGCATCGAGATCCCGGAGATCGGAAAATTATCAATCGCACGCTGCGTCTGCGCTCCCCAAAGTGCATCTTCCGGGACTTTTAGTTCGCCCATGCTGTCCTTCTCGATACGGTATGCCTTGTCACTCATTGTCTGTCGCGCTCCGTAGGGTATTTTCTACCCTCTGGTGATGATTAGTTCGTGTATGATTCGCGCTTTGCGCGCGCAAGTCTACACTGGTATGAATATCTCTACTCTAAAGGCTATATCACCGGCTGACGGCCGCTACGCCGAAAAGGTCGAAGACCTTCGTGGCATATTCAGCGAGTACGGATTAATCCGTTTTCGTGTATTGGTCGAAGTACGTTGGCTTCAATGCCTGTCGGAAGAAGCAGCCGTACCGGAACTGGCTCCGCTGACGTCGGTCATGAAGGGTATCCTCAATCATATTGTCGACGATTTTTCGATCAGCGATGCTGAACGCATCAAGAAAATCGAGATAACGACCAATCACGACGTCAAAGCAGTCGAGTACTTTATTCGCGAGAAACTCGGTAGCGGACCGGAGGCTGATACATTAAAGGACTTTCTGCATTTTGCCTGCACATCCGAGGACATCAACAATCTATCGTATGCCCTGATGCTGCGCTCGGCACGAGTCGACGTCCTGGTCCCGCTAATGCGGGATTTGCGCAGCAAGCTGAATCAGCTGGCAACGGAAAACGCCGATCTGTCCATGCTGTCCCGTACGCATGGACAAACCGCCAGTCCGACGACCCTCGGTAAGGAAGTTGCGAACGTTATCGCGAGACTGGATCGTACTCAGAAGCAATTTTCAGCCGTTGAAATTCTTGGAAAATTCAATGGTGCGGTCGGCAACTACAATGCTCATGCGATCGCCTACCCCAATGCTGATTGGCCGGCCATCGCTCATCGCTTTATAGAATCGCTCGGCATAGACCCCAATCCATACACAACCCAAATCGAGCCGCATGATTGGACGGCCGAATACTGCCATGCACTGATGCGCTACAACACGATACTGATCGACTTCAGTCGTGATGTCTGGGGATATATCTCTTTGGGCTATTTCAAGCAGAGTGTCGCCAAGAATGAAGTCGGCTCGTCCACGATGCCGCACAAGGTCAATCCGATCGACTTTGAAAACGCAGAAGGTAATTTCGGTATGGCCAATGCCATGCTCGGACATTTCTCGGAGAAATTACCGATATCACGTTGGCAACGAGATCTGACAGATTCCACCGTACAACGAAATCTGGGTTCTGCTGTTGCTTACATAGTCATCGCATTGCAATCGCTACTAAAGGGCGTTGGAAAACTGGAGGTCAATTCGGCTGTAATTACTGCCGACGTTGCAAGTGCGCACGAAGTTCTGGCGGAGGCTGTGCAAACCGTCATGCGGCGCTACGGTATTCCGGAGCCCTATGAGAAACTCAAAGCACTTACGCGTGGGCAGGCCGTCAGCAAGGAGATCCTGCTCAAATTCATTAAGACGCTGGACATTCCGGAATCCGAAATTGAGCGCTTGCTTAATCTGACGCCGGAATCCTATGTCGGACTCGCGGCGCAACAGGCTCGCGATATCTGAGCGCCATGGCGAATGCTTAAGCTTCCCGGAAAACTGACGGTTGAAGCCTTTCTTAGCGACTATTGGCAAGAGCAGCCTTTATGCATGCCAGGGGGCTTGCCGCGCATCCGTCCGGCCATAACGCGAAATGAACTCGGATGGCTGGCAACCTTAGACGATGTCGAGTCGCGGCTCGTGTTTACGGATCGCATTGATGGTCGCTGCCGTTATCGGGTCGAAACCGGCCCGTTCGATCCCGAGTACCTCCAAGATTTGCCAAAGCGTGACTGGACCCTACTCGTCCATGACGTTGAAAAACATCTCCCGGCTATGCGTGCCTGGTTTACGCACGTTCCCTTCATACCCGATTGGCGGATTGACGATCTGATGGTCAGCTTCGCAGCACCCGGCGGCAGCGTTGGGCCGCACAAAGACCAATATGACGTATTTCTATGCCAAGGAATTGGCGTTCGCAGCTGGCGACACACAACCAATGAAGTACTGCCTGACCCTTCAGCAAGCACCGATCTTGCGCTATTGACTGAATTTGGCAGTGACGAACAGTGGGACATGTTAGAGGGGGATGTTCTGTATCTTCCGCCAGGTGTCGCCCACTGGGGCACCGCAATACGCGCGTGCATCACTTACTCCATAGGCATGCGAGCACCTCAAATTAGCGATTTATCGCATGCACTGAATAACGGGGTCCCCAACGACAATCGCTTCTATCGTGACTCGGACCTGCGGGTCAGTGAGTCGAAACGCGGCTACTTGTCCAATGCAGCCGCGACACGTGCATTGCAATTGCTGCATCTGAACTCTAACCGGCATGATGAAGTGGGAGTTGCACTCGGCCGTTTCGCGACTCAGACCAAAGACTGGCTCGAGCCTGACGAAGTCACCGTCGAGGGAATAGAGGCGGCGCTTTTACACCTCCAGCGAGGTCGCCGTCTAAAAGTACATGGCATGAGTCAAATTGCATTCGATGACCGCAATTTGTATGTCAACGGCAGCGATCGGCCCCTTCCGTCCTCATACGTCGACACAATTGAAAGAATTTGCAGTAAGCGCTTTCTCCAAAAGCCGATCGAAGACGATGCCGAGCGAATCGAGGCACTCCGATGGATGCTCAAACATGGCGCATTTGAGATACCTGAAAATTCCTGACATTGAATCGAACTGCTTGCCTATTACGCTACGTCCCTCACCAATCCATTCACTTCATCGAAAGCAAGCATGCCAGCTGCCGCCACAATATTAATATGCGCCGCTTATGGTGTGATGCCCATTGAAACTCAGGTCGCGAACAAGCGAGTCATTCTCGGGCTCTCAGGGGGGTGTGGACTCCGCTGTGGCCGCCATCTTGCTGCAGAGAGCTGGCGCGGATGTCCAGGCCCTCAATATATCCGCGCATGCGTCAAGGTGATAGCATGATGGCATATCTGGCTTGCCTCGCTGTCGCATGCCAGTTTACAACCGAAGTACATAACCAAAGTTAAAAACCATGACCCAGCATCAGGGATTCGGTGTCTGATCTTCGTTATTTGAGGTGACAATGAAAATTCTGGCGATCGGCGCGCATCCCGACGATATCGAGTGTTTTGTTTATGGCACGCTGGCGGCCTGTGCGGCGCGTGGTGATGAGATCAGGATTGCTGTTGCCACCGATGGCGCGGCTGGTGGCAGTGGGCCGGCGGCCGAGCTCGCGCAGCGGCGCGCTAACGAGACAACAAAAGGCCTGGCGAAACTGGGCCGCCCGAATTTTCTTGGCTTTCCCGACGGACAGCTCGCCAGCCAGCCTGATGCCGGCAAAGTGATTGCCGATCTGGTGTCTGACTTTCACCCCGATGCGGTGATCACCCACGCGCCAGAGGATTATCATCCCGATCACCGTGCTCTGTCGCGCCTTGTCGAGGATGCAGCTGGCTTCATATGCCCATTGTTCTTTGCCGATACATTAATGGGCGTTGGCTTTGTGCCTGAATTCTATGTCGATATCACCTCCTATCACGCGGAAAAACAGGCAGCGATCATGGCGCATGACAGCCAGCATCCTAAACGCCTCGCGGCCGCTGCGGCACTGCAGAACCGGTTTCGCGCTGGCCAATGCAATGCGCCAGATGGGCATTATGCTGAGACGTTTCGTGCTTTCCGGCGCTTCCCCTTTGCTGATGCCGGGGCAATTCTGCCGGCACCACCACCGCGCCGTCCCTTTTATCTGTCTCTTATACACATCTGACGCTGCCGACGAATAGAGAGGTGTAGATCTCGGTGGT
>CAJXYT010000044.1 GCA_913063505.1 uncultured Gammaproteobacteria bacterium
TTCGTGGGCAATGAGCAAGCCGCGTGCATATGAATCCATGCCGCCGATATGCGCGATAAACATGTCTTCCAAATCGGTCGATTCACGCCGGAGTTTCGCATCAAAATTCAGTCCACCGGTCTTGAAGCCACCGTCTTCGAGTACGATAAGCATCGCCTGCACCGTATCGTAAAGGTCAGCCGGGAACTGGTCCGTATCCCAACCATTCTGAGGATTGCCGCGATTGGCATCGACCGAGCCAAGCATGCCGGCATCCGTACACATTCTGAGCTCGTGAGCGAATGAGTGACCCGCCAGCGTAGCGTGATTGGCTTCCACATTGACCTTAAAATCGTCGGCAAGTCCATGTTGTCGGAGAAAACCAATGACGGTCTGGGAGTCGACGTCATACTGGTGATACATGGGCTCCATCGGCTTGGGCTCAATTAAGAACGCGCCGTTAAAGCCGATCGAGCGGCCATAGTCGCGGGCCATACCAAGGAACCTCGCCATGTGTTCCAACTCGCGGCCAGTATCGGTATTAAACAGTGCGGAATACCCCTCGCGACCACCCCAAAATACAAAGTTTTCTCCGCCGAGTTCGACCGTCGCATCCAACGCAGCCTTAACCTGGGCGCCCGCCTGCGCGACGACATCGAAGTTCGGGTTGGTCGATCCACCGTTCATGTAACGCGGGTGCGAGAACAAGTTCGAAGTGCCCCACAGCAACTTGATCCCAGTTTCCTTCTGCCGTGGTTTGACACGCCCGACTAGGTGCTGCAGGTTTTTCTCACTTTCGGCAACACTCGCGCCTTCGGGAGCCAAGTCACGATCATGAAAGCAAAAGTAAGGCACCGTCATTTTGCTAAAAAACTCGAACGCAGCGTCAAGCCTTTCTTCTGCCGCCTCGAGTCGGTCGGTACTCTCATTCCAGGGATGGGAGCGCGTGCCAGGACCAAAGGGATCGGCACCGTCAGCGCAAAACGTGTGCCAGTAGCAGACAGAAAAACGCAGATGCTCGGACATGGTCTTGTTGCCGACCACGCGATCCGCATCGTAAGCTTTGAATGCTAGGGGGTTATCAGACTCCGGGCCCTCATACTCTATACGTGGAATGCCAGGAAAATACTCGCGATTGCCAATCCAGGGTCGCACACTCATGATCTTGCTCCGTCTATTTCGAATAATGATGCCACGCTCGCTACCGCGTCCCGGTAGGTTGCATAGCCTTCAGCATAGCGATCGGATGTTGCTTCATCGGGCATACAAGCTAAATCCGACCGCTGTTTAATGTGCTCACTAGTAATGTCGCCGATGTTACGTTCAGAATTATGCTGACGCTCCAATATCCAAAGTGCGTGCAGTGCAGCACCAAACGAAGCGCCTTCGTCCTGCGCGAGCAGTACGACCGGCAGACGACAAATATCAGCCACAATCTGGCGCCAGACTCGACTGTTGGCGCCGCCTCCAGTCAACACAATTTCCGATGACTCAATGCCCAACCGGCGTAGTTCATCAAGTCCGAAGCGCAACCCATAGGTTACACCCTCAACAGTCGCCCGCAACAGGTGTCCTTTCTCGCAGTTTTCCGAATTTAGTCCCAGCACGCTCGCAGTAGCGCGCGGCAAGTTTGGTGTACGTTCGCCGGTGAAGAATGGTAGAACAATCAAGCCCTCAGAAGCGGCTGGTACGGCATCAATCGCTGCATCAAAGCCAGCATTAACGATTGCTAGTGGCTGCTTCATTAATTCGGTGGCAAGCGTGCAATTCATTGTGCAAAGAAGGGGCAACCATCCACCAGTCGAACTGCAAAACGCGGCGATATTCCCTTGCGGATCAATAATTGGTTTATCTGAATAAGCAAACAACGTTCCTGAAGTTCCAAGACTCATCGTCAGCTTACCTGGCACGACATTACCAGTACCAATCGCTGCCATCATATTATCGCCGCCACCCGGTGCTACTGGAACACCAGCTGGTAAACCAAACTCCTGTGAAAATGAAGACGTGGTATGCCCAATCACTTCCCCAGGCTCAACCAGCTCTGGCATGCAATTCGCCAGGTCCCGTGTTGGGTCAACGGCTCGCAGCAACTCACTACTCCAGCGGCGATTCCGCACATCGAGTAACGCCGTGCCTGATGCATCGCCGTATTCCATAATCACACGATCCGTCATAATAAAATTAATGTAATCGTGCGGCAGCAGCACTTTTGCCATGCTTCGGTACTTACGTGGATGATGCTTGCGTAGCCAGCGAATCTTCGGAGCAGTGTAACCGGTCAGTATTGGATTTCCGACAAGCTCGATGCAGCGCTCGCGCCCACCACAAACCTCCATGATCTCATCAGCTTCCTGTTGAGTCTCGGTATCACACCACAGTTTTACCGCATGCAGTACCTCACCATTATCATCTATCGGCACAAAGCCATGCTGTTGCCCAGAAACTGCAACTGCGCGCACTGACATGCGAATATCTTCACTAACCTGCTGCAATGACTGCTGTAACGCCGCCAACCACCAACTCGCTTCCTGTTCAGCCCTACCAGATTCATCGCGAATTACTTCTAGCGGCGCGGATGCCGAGGCGACAACTTTGCGAGCCTTATAGTCATAAAAAACAACTTTCAGGCTTTGTGTACCAAGATCTATGCCAAGTGTGGTATCCATCGTATGTCGTGTTACTCCCGCTACCAATAGAAAATGCCGCCGTCTTCGAGTCGATTGACCAGCAGGCCCTCCTCATGAAAAAACGAGAATACCCAGACGTATCTGGCCGGCATCATAGTTTATATTCTCGTTGATGCAAAGCAATTCAATGAGGCGCTCGATCTTGCCTATAGTTGCTATTCGAGCGCTTGATAAACCAACGTCTTAAACCGATCAGTTATGTCGCTCTCATTCGGTCGAACCTGAGTCATAATGACACCGAGTATTTGTTCTTTTGGATCAATCCAAAATGATGTATTAAATGCGCCTCCCCAGCTGTAAGTACCTGGAGTGCCGAGCTCACCTACCATGCCAATATCGCCAATGACCTTGAATCCTAGACCAAAATCCACGACGCCATCACCATTCATATCCATCCTTGGAGCGCGCATAAGCTCGACAGACTTTCTCCCTAACAATCGCTTGCCATGAAGCTCACCGTTATTTAAAAGCATTTCAATAAAATGGGAATAATCGGATGCTGTTGATGACAAACCAGCGCCGCCAGAAAAGTATGTCATCGCACCTGAAATCGGATAATTAGTATTAGCTTGGTCCGTGATGGAATCATCAGTATCGGAATCATTAGTATAGGAAATTAACTCGCCACCATCATTCGCATACAAAGTTACCAATCGATCATATTTATCTTCTGATAAATAGAAGGAAGTGTCATGCATTTCTAGTGGTAGAAAAATTTCATTAAGAAAATAATCGTTCAAAGGTCGGCCAGACACTACCTCTATCAGATAGCCCAAAACATCGGTACTAAGTCCATAATTATACCGACTGCCAGGGTCAAACAGCAGCGGCAATTCAGCAAGTTTAGCCATCTGTAATGCCAGGCGTTCATCCTGATCAGTAAGCCCGTCGATAATGCCATTGGCAATATAGGTTTTTTGTATGGGCGAGGGTATAAAAGGATATCCAAGACCTGAAGAATGTGTAAGCAAGTCAATGATTCTTATCTCGCGGCTCGCGGCCCGAGTTTTCATCACAGCATCATTTTCATCGACCGTAACCAAAACCTGAGGATTCTTAAAGGCTGGTAAGTAATTTGAAATTGGATCATTTAATTGAAAAAATCCTTTCTCATATAATTGCATCACGCCGACAGTGGTAATCGCCTTCGTCATAGATGCAATGCGAAAAATTGCGTCATTTCGCATTAGCTTCTCTGCTTCTATGTCGGAAAAACCGAAGCTTTTGTGATAAATCCTCTGGCCTTTTCTTGAAACCAAAGCGACCGCTCCAGGAATCTTGCCAGCCTCAACCTCAGCAATGATTGCCGCATCAATTCTATTCAGACGTTCATCAACAATACCTGGCCGTAAAACAGGAGAGCTAACGTGAAACGAATCAGCTTTTTTTCCTGGCATGCCAGGCCAATCGAAACTAGAGCCCGCCTCAACCGCACAACCAGAAACAAGCCATGGCATAACTAAATAAAATATTACTTTATTCACTACATATCCTTTATTTGGCACTTATTTCGCTATTTCGATCACTGTTCGGAACAATGCACCTATCAACATTCGATTCCAAACCTGTAGCCACAGATTGCATGGCCATATCCATAGAATTAATGACGCCGATCTTGGGCCTCTGGAGCGGTGACGATATCGCATAGTCGTACTTAGTCACGCTGACTTAGATCAGTCAGTCCAGATGTAAAGATTTCATCTTACGCGCCAGGGTATTACGCCCCCAACCCAAGAGTTTTGCTGCTTCCTGACGATGTCCATTGGTCCGCGCCATAGCCGTCTCGATCAGGGTCTTCTCGAACTCTGGTATCGCCTGATCAAGAAGCGGGGCATCACTGCTGCTTATTTGTCGCTCCGCCCACGCGGCAAGCATTCGTGTCCACTCTTTTGCAGCACGCTGCGGCGTTTCACTTCCACCAAGATCATCGGGTATGTCTTGTACAGAGATTATATTGCCCGGTGCGGTAACTGTTAGTCGGCGCGAAGCGTTAACAAGCTGGCGAACATTGCCTGGCCATCCGAAATCCTGAAGGACCTCCAACGCCTCCGCATCGATTGCTTTAGCCGGCGTGCCAATTTCTTTGGCAGCCTCAGCCAGATAGTGTTTGAGCAAAAGTGGAATGTCTTCGCGACGCTGCCGAAGTGGCGGGGTGGTGATTCGGATAACGTTCAAGCGATGGAAAAGATCCTCGCGAAAACGAGACTCTTTTACAGCCCACGCGAGATCCTGATTCGTTGCGGCGATCACGCGTACATCGACCTTGATTGGTGTCTGCCCCCCAACGCGGTAAAACTCGCTTTCTGCCAAAACCCTCAGCAAGCGAGTCTGCAGTGCCGGTGACATATCGCCGATTTCATCAAGAAAGAGCGTTCCACGATCCGCTTGTTCAAAGCGCCCAATCCGTCGTGAGTCAGCCCCGGTAAAAGAACCTTTTTCATGACCAAATAATTCGGACTCCAGCAACTCTGACGCAATTGCTGAGGTATTCAAGGCAACAAAGGTCTTTTCTGCTCGCGGACTGTGGTCATGAAGGGCGCGGGCAACCAACTCCTTCCCAGTTCCGGATTCGCCGGTTATGAGCACTGTCATGCTTGATCCCGCGAGACGACCGATTGATCGGAAGACCTCCTGCATTGCAGGCGCCTGACCAATCATGGATGCCATTGCAGCGGGGGCTTCTGCAGTGTCGCTTAGCTTGGCCGCTGTTGAGCACGCGGCCTTATGAACCAATTCGACCGCTTCGTCTATGTCGAATGGCTTCGGCAGATACTCAAATGCTCCACCTTTATAGGCGGCAACAGCATTTTCGAGATCGGAATACGCAGTAATAACGATAATCGGTAAATCAGGGTTGCTCGTCCTGAGTCGCTCCAGAAGTGCAAGCCCGCTCATGCCGGGCATACGAACATCCGTGATCAGGACGTCGGGTGCGTCATTCTTCAGTGCGGCCAACAAATGCTCTGTTCGGTCAAAACTCCGCGCTTCCATGCCAGCCTGCCCCAGCGCCTTCTCGAGCACCCAGCGGACAGACTGATCGTCGTCTACTACCCAAACGTTCAACGTACCGCTATCCATTGGCCTTCTCCGATTGGTCCAGTGGAATACGAACGAAAAACACCGTCCGGCCCGGTCGACTTTCGAATTCGATCAGTCCGTTATGACGACTCAGCAACTCCTGTGCTGTCGGCAGGCCCAGCCCGGTACCTTCTGGGCGACTGGTTACTAACGGATAAAAAATTGAGTCTTGCATGTCTTTTGGAATGCCGGGGCCATCATCTTCTATTTCTATCGAGGCAATCACTCGATATCGAGTTTCACCGATCGTGAAATTGTTCACCGTACGAGTGCGCAGAGTTAGCGTTCCCTGGCCATCAAGCGCCGCGAACGCATTTCGCACAAGATTCAGGATCGCCTGCACCAATTGATCCCGGTCGAGGTCGATGCTTGGCAGGCCCGGGTCATATTCCCGTCGGATCGACAGGCTCCGCTGATCTTCTGCATCGATGATGCGAATAACGTATTCGATCAATTCGTGCACGTTTACGGGCTGTTTATTGGATGGACCACCGGGTCCGAGCAAGGTGTCCACCAGCGCGGCAAGCCTGTCAGTTTCACTAATAACGACATCGGTGTATTCGCGGAGCTCCGCCTCCTCGAGTTGGCGTTCAAGCAATTGTGCTGCGCCGCGGATTCCGCCCAGCGGGTTCTTGATCTCGTGGGCGAGCTGCCGAATCATTTGTCGTCCGGCACCATGCTGAATAAGCAGCGCATTTTCCCGGCTTATTTGTGATCGTCGGGTTACGTCTGTGATTTCAACCAGAAGGCGGGCGCCGTCCGTTAAAATCGGCGAGACCCTGCAATCGACAATTCTTTCATCGCTATGAAACTCTGTTGGTGAGAGACGCATTTCATTGGCGTAATGATCGCCAGTGGCAACCACTCGCGTGAGGATGTCCCGCATCTCGGGTTCGTCGTTGACTAGCCTCAATAATGATTCACCGCTTGCTCGGCGCTGGCTGATACCGAGAATGTTTTCGGCGGCCGGGTTCAGTCCTCTGATGAGCAGGTTCTCGTCGAGAAGAATCACGCCCGAGCTCAATGCATCGAGAATTTTGCCGGAGTTTTTCTGAATGGTTCCGTCGTCATCGGAGCCTGATGATCGCCGCTTTTTCGGCGCGTCTAGAATGCTATTTTCTGTTGTACATAGAGCCGGTTGGGACGACTGTTGATGAGCATCTTGCTCGTCGCGTCGATCACTTCCGCCTGAAGGCAAGGAAGATGAAAATTGGTCGCGCTTCCATGCAGTTAGCATAGGCAATGTCGCCGTCCGTTTGGGTAGAAGCCGGGCGACAAAATGCCGCCCGGTTCACACTTTTGCCCTTTACAGGCTGTAATACATGTCGAATTCGACTGGATGTGTCGTCATTCTGAGGCGCGTAACATCTTCCATCTTAAGATCGATATACGCATCGATGAGATCGTCGCTGAAAACACCGCCCGCTTTCAAGAAGTCGCGGTCCTGATCCAACGCACCTAAAGCCTCATCCAAAGAGAATGCAACCAACTTCAGTTCCTTCTCCTCTTCTGGTGGCAGATCATAGAGATCTTTGTCCATGGCGTCGCCCGGGTGGATCTTGTTTTGAATCCCGTCGAGGCCAGCCATCATCAACGCAGCGAATGCGAGATAAGGGTTTGCCATTGAATCCGGGAAGCGCACTTCGATCCGGCGTCCCTTTGGGTTGGCGACGTAAGGAATTCGGATCGAGGCCGAGCGGTTGCGAGCTGAATAAGCCAGGATAGTCGGCGCCTCGAATCCCGGAACCAATCGTTTGTAACTGTTGGTCGACGGATTGGCGAAAGCATTGATTGCTTTAGCGTGTTTGATTACGCCACCGATGTAATAGAGCGCCATTTCCGATAGGCCGCCGTAGCCGTCACCGGCAAATAGATTTTCACCGTCCTTGAACAGTGACATGTGCACATGCATGCCGTTGCCGTTGTCGCCAACGAGCGGCTTAGGCATGAAGGTGGCCGTCTTGCCGTAGGCATGCGCAACGTTGTGCACTGCGTACTTCATGATCTGAACTTCATCTGCCTTTCGGGTTAGCGTGTTGAATTTTGTGCCTATTTCGCACTGACCTGCTGTCGCAACCTCATGGTGATGTACTTCGGTTAATACGCCCATCTCTTCGATAGCGAGACACATAGCAGAACGAATGTCGTGCAGTGAATCAACCGGGGGTACTGGAAAATAACCGCCCTTGACGCCCGGTCGGTGACCGATATTACCTTCTTCGCCGCGTCGGCCCGACGCCCAGGAAGCCTCATCCGAGTCAATCGCGTAAAACGCACCAGCGATATCGTCGTTCCAGCTCACGCTGTCGAAAACGAAGTATTCGTTTTCCGGTCCGAAGTACGCTGCATCTGCTATACCCGTGGATTGCAGGAATGCCTCAGCACGATCAGCAAGAGAACGTGGGCAGCGGTCGTAACCCTGCATGGTTGACGGCTCGACGACGCCACAGCGGATATTCATGGTGGTCTCATCGGTGAAGATATCGAGTACCGCGGATGCCGGGTCAGGCATGAGAATCATGTCGGATTCATTAATGCCTTTCCAGCCAGTGATCGATGAGCCATCGAACATTTTGCCGTCTTCGAACACATCGTCGTCAATCATGTGGGACGGGACGGTTACGTGTTGTTCTTTGCCGATTGTATCGGTGAAACGAAAATCGACGAATTTGACCTCTGCATCTTTGATGAGGGTAATTACCTCTGCGGGCGTCATGGATCTTTCCTCCAGTTCTGTGCTGCGCTAAATAAAATAGGCCGACAAATTCGGCCCGTAAACTGCAGTAGTTGCAGGAAACATGCCAATCTGGGTATGTTGATAAGGCATTGTTATTAAAAAGTTTCTCGTCCGAACCAGCTAACGCTCTGCGCCGTCATGGTGCATATCGAAATGAGTACGCACCATGTTAGTGCAAAAGTTAGACCAATGCACTCTTTTAGGGTGCAGCGACACACGTATGTTTTTTCCGCGCCCGATAATTCACCCCGTTTGCCGCTGAAGCCGTTATACTTCGCGGCTTTGAGGAGCTGTGACAGAGAATGGCAAGCAACCCTCCATCCGCACCGCAAAACTTTCAGGACCTGATTCTTCGTTTGCAGGAATACTGGGCTGCTCATGGCTGTGTAATCATGCAGCCATACGACATGCCGATGGGTGCGGGCACTTTTCACCCAGCGACCTTCTTGCGCGCCGTGGGGCCTGAGCCCTGGAGCGCGGCCTATGTGCAGCCGAGCCGACGGCCGACCGACGGCCGTTATGGCGACAACCCGTTTCGCCTGCAGCATTATTATCAGTACCAGGTGGCCCTCAAGCCGTCTCCTGATAACATCCAGGAGTTGTATCTCGACTCACTGCGCTCTATTGGACTTGACCCTACCGTCCATGACATTCGCTTTGTAGAAGACAATTGGGAGTCGCCGACGCTCGGCGCTTGGGGGCTCGGTTGGGAAGTGTGGCTGAATGGCATGGAGGTCACGCAGTTCACTTATTTTCAGCAGGTCGGTGGTCTCGAATGCCGACCTGTTACCGGCGAGATTACTTATGGACTTGAGCGGCTGGCGATGTATTTACAGAGCGTCGAAAGCATTTTTGATCTTGTCTGGACGGACGGCCCTCTTGGCCGCATTACCTACCGTGACGTCTACCACCAAAACGAGGTTGAACAATCGAAGTACAACTTCGAACAGGCTGACGTCGACTCTCTGTTTCACGCATTCGACCATGCCGAGCATGAGGCCGAGAGGCTGATTGGGTTGAACCTGGCGTTACCGGCGTATGAACAAATGCTGACCGCATCGCACACCTTCAATCTACTGGACGCCCGCCAAGCCATTTCCGTGACTGAACGACAACGATATATTTTGCGGGTTCGGGCGCTATCACGCGCAATCTGTGAGGCCTATTTCGCCAGTCGCGAAGCGCTCGGCTTCCCTATGGTTGATTCTGCTGCAAAGGGTGCGTCGTCGAAATGAGTAAGACCGCGAATTTTCTCGTTGAGATCGGCACTGAAGAGCTTCCACCGAAAGCCTTGCGATCGCTCATGGAGGCCTTTGGCGAAAAGCTGACCGGCGGCGTTGATGCTGCTCTCTTGTCGCATGGTGAGGTCAAGACTTTCGCGAGCCCACGACGTTTGACGGTTTTCATCGCCGACCTAGCCGAGAGGCAAGACGACCGAAAGGTCGAGCAAAAGGGTCCACCCGTAAACATTGCATTCGATGACGCCGGCAAACCGACGCCAGCGGCAGAGGCGTTTGCCAAGAAATGCGGCACCACCGTAGATGCGCTTGGGCGGAGCAAAACAGACAAAGGCGAGTGGCTCGCTTTAGAGAGTCTTACGAAGGGCAAGACAGTAGCTGACCTTTTACCAGACCTGATCGAAAAATCGCTGAGCACCCTGCCAATACCACGCCGCATGCGCTGGGGTGCGGGTGAGGCGGAGTTTGTTCGGCCGGTGCACTGGATCGTAATGCTGCATGGCAGTAAGACCATCGAGGCTTCTATCATGGGCATCGACGCCGGTAACGAGACATGGGGGCACCGCTTTCATTCGTCCGGCCCGATCACGATCAACTCGCCCGACACTTACCTCGATACGCTCGAACATGATGGCTATGTCATCGCCGACTTCGAGCGTCGGCGCGAGATGGTTCGCACCGGCGTCGACAAAGTGGCATCGGCAGCCGGTGGCGCCGTTGTTGACGGTAACGCACTCTACGACGAGGTTGCGGCATTGGTTGAGTGGCCGGTACCAGTATTGGGTAGCTTCGACGAGGTGTTTCTTGAGTTACCCCACGAAGCCATAATTGCAACATTAACCGAACATCAGCGTTATTTCCCCATCACAGACCAGGCTGGCCGCCTATTGGCCAAGTTCATCACCGTCGCGAACCTTACGAGCAAGGATCCGGAGCAGGTAAGAGATGGTAACGAACGCGTGATTCGACCGCGCCTCGCGGACGCTGCGTTCTTCTGGAACAACGACAAGCAAAGGACTCTTTACAGCCGCGAGGCAGACCTACGTGAGGTTGTTTACCAACATGGGCTTGGTAGCTTATTCGATAAGAGTCAGCGCGTTGCCGTTATCGCCGAGTCTCTAGCGGCGGCGCTGAAACACGACCATACAAACGTCAGCCGAGCCGCTTTGCTTGCGAAGTGCGACCTACTTACCGGAATGGTCGGCGAATTTCCGGCATTGCAGGGAACAATGGGGCGCTACTACGCCATAGTTGACGGGGAGACGGAAGAGGTTGCTACGATGATCGGCGAACACTATCGACCGCGCTTTGCGGGCGACGATCTGCCACGAACCATGGACGGTCAGCTGCTCGCCATTGCCGACAAACTCGACACACTTGCGGGCATATTCTCGACCGGCAAGAAGCCGAGCGGCAATCGAGATCCGTTCGGGCTTCGTCGCGCTGCGCTTGGTGTAGTCCGGCTCCTTATTGAGTGTGGCATCGATGTCGACCTTAAGGCGTTGATCCGGATAGCGATAGACACCCAACCGAAGGGTCAACTCGATAGCGAAGAGCTTGCAAACGACCTCTATGCGTTTGTTACAGACCGCCTGCGCCGCTACTTTCTTGATCGCGACGTCGGCCTTGCTACCGAGACCTTTGACGCCGTTATGGCCCGACAGCCCATATCTCTTCTCGACTTTGACCGGCGCCTTGCGGCTGTTCAGACCTTTGCTCGACTGGAGCAGGCAGAAAGCCTCGCGGCTGCCAACAAACGAATCGCCAACATCCTTAGAAAAGCCGATGGTCCGAAAGACCTAGCCATCAACAAAAAACTACTCAGCGACGATGCCGAACTGACGCTTTTCAGTTCCCTCGAAAACGCACAAGATAAGGTCGCGCCGATGCTCGCCGTGCAGAACTATGCTGAGGTGCTGAACGAGCTTGCCGACTTGCGCGATCCGATTGATCAATTCTTCGATGAAGTAATGGTGATGGCTAAAGACGAAGCCATCAGAAACAACCGTCTGGCCCTACTCAGCGAGCTTCGAGCTCTGTTCTTGCACGTCGCCGACATTTCACGGCTGTCACTCAGTTAGCTGTGGTAGATACCTCGAGCAAACCGCGACTCGTCATACTTGATCGTGACGGAGTCATCAATCAAGATTCTGCCGAATTTGTTAAGTCTGCCGACGAATGGTTGCCCCTTCCTGGAAGCATTGCAGCAATCGCGTCATTGTCGGCCGCTGGCTTCGTTGTGGCCGTCGCCAGCAATCAATCAGGCCTTGCCCGTAAACTGTTCGATGCCGAAGCACTGGAAGCAATACACCAAAAACTTCGCGAATTAGTTGTTAACGCTGGCGGATATGTTGATCGAATCATTGTGTGTCCGCACGGGCCGAATGATGACTGCGAATGCCGTAAACCAAAGCCCGGTATGCTGCTTGAACTTGGCAGTGATTATGGTGTGTCTCTTCAAGATGTTCCTATGGTGGGAGATTCTTTAAGTGACTTGCAAGCTGCCTCTGCTGCAGGCGCTAAACCCGTACTGGTTCGCACTGGTAACGGCTCGTATACCTGTCTCTTATACACATCTGACGCTGCCGACGAATAGAGAGGTGTAGATCTCGGTGGTCGCCGTATCAT
>CAJXYT010000045.1 GCA_913063505.1 uncultured Gammaproteobacteria bacterium
TCAAGACTCTCGTAAGGATTTTGAATGCCTATTGAATCAGGATGAACAACTGAAATATCAATATCACTGCCATAATCACCTGTCATAAAGCTGCCTACGGAGCTTTTCGGAGATATATAGATAGTCACGAATCTTCCTGCTTTTGAATATACCAAAGTAACTTCTTCCCCAGCTTTAGATGAAATTAACTGCCAACCAGTAGAAAGTGTTTCTGTTCCATAAAATATTAAGTTTTCAGCATATGTCACGCTGCTACTCTGGTCGGTCGCACCGAAAAAAAATATTTGGAACCCAAAATGTGCGACTGGTCGATAGGAGTTAGGGGGACCCAATCAGGCTTGCGCGTGCCAGCAATCGTTCCATGATGCCGTTCAGATTTTCCATCTCTTCCGCGCTGAATCCTTGCAGCAAATCCCGCTCGAAATCGAGTGCGAGTTGCGCGATTTCATCGTGCAATTGCTTGCCATCTTCGGAGAGATTCAAGATGGATCGGCGCTTGTCAGTATCCGCAAAGTCCCGATCGATTCGCCCGTTTTTGATGAGCTTAGTCACGGCTCGACTTACGGCTACCTTATCCATCAGCGTTCGTCCAGCGACCTCGACTGCAGACAAGCCCGGGAATCGGCCGAGCACTGCGATGACTCGCCACTCTGGAATCGAGACATTGAATCTCTTGTCGTAGGCTCTGGCGACGGTCGTACTAACGGTGTTGGACAAAACGGCCAATCGATACGGTAAGAAATTCTCTAGGTGTAATTCATCATCCATACGCAGAAGTTATCACGCGAGATGCGGCAGGGCGAGATACTCCACAGATTGCATCTCGATTAATCGGCTGACGGTACGCTCAAACTCGGGCATAAGGCGTTTGCCGGTATACAGGTGTTCGGCCGCTACGGCCGCTGAAATGATGAGCTTCACGCGGCGATCGTAGAATTCATCCACCAGCGCTATAAAGCGACGGGTTTGATCCTCACGCATCGAATCGAGCTGCGGCACATCTGAAACGATAACACTCGGATACCAGCGAGCGATCTCGATGTAGTCTGACTGGCTTCGCGGCCCATCACATAGGTCGGCAAAGTTGAACCATGCAATACCTTTCGCGCAGCGACGCGACGATATTCGACGGCCGTTGATCGCGAGGCCATGGTTTTTGCGAATTTCGCTGGTCGCTGATTCGTCAAAATAGAAGCGCAGTTTTTGAAGCGCTACCTTGTCATTGGGCGCCAGATACGTGCCTGCTTGCTGCAGGAGGCGCAGTCGGTAGTCCGTGCCGCTGTCCAGCTGCACCACATCTGTATGCATATGCAACTGCGAAATGACTGGCATGAATCGATCTCGCTGAAGGCCATCCTTGTACAGATCATCTGGCTTGGAGTTCGAGGTTGTTACAAGAGTGACTCCGCGTCGGAAAAGACCGTCGAGCAGCCGCCCCAAGATCATAGCATCCGCGATATCACTGACGAAGAACTCATCAAAACACAACACCCTGGTTTCCGTGGCGATATCTTCAGCGACACGATCCAAGGGATCCTCGACGTCGCCAAGCGCATGTAGACGCTCATGTACGCCATGCATCATGCGATGAAAGTGAATGCGTTTCTTGCGCTTCACACTTAGACTGTCGAAAAACAGGTCCATCAAGAAGGTCTTGCCGCGCCCAACGCCCCCCCAGATGTAAAGTCCATTGATGCCACGTTGATCCGCTTGACTGCGACGGGAGAGGAAGCGAAGTAGTCCATTTCGTTGTGGCTTCTGAACCTCCAAACGTCGCTGCAGTATTTCGAGGCGGTCGATAAGCTCGATTTGAGCGGGATCGCGGACATGCCCCTCGCGGGCAAGGCTGTCTTTATATGCTTGGCGAATATCCAATCTACCCTTTAACCTTTATCTTCGACGTTGTTTCGACTCTGCAAGATTACATCGCTCGAAATGCAGCCGCCACAAGCACTGTTACAATCCATCTGAATCATATGGGGAAGCAAGACCGATGTCTGAAGTAATCGAACGCGAATCAATGGAATTTGACGTCGTTATTGTTGGCGGTGGGCCGGCAGGTTTGGCCGCAGCATGCAGATTGATGCAGTTGGACGAAAGCCTGTCAGTCGCTTTGGTAGAGAAGGGCTCCGAAATTGGCACACACATTCTCTCAGGCAATGTATTTGAGCCGACTGGGCTCAACGAGCTTTTTCCCGACTGGCAGGAAAAAGGCGCACCGGTCAAGACGGCTGTCACAGGTGACCGGGTGCATTATCTTACGAGTAAAACGGGTGCGATGCCTGTTCCCGGGCTATTCCTGCCAAGGCCGATGCATAACCATGGCAACTACATAATCAGCCTCGGCCAGCTTTGCCAGTGGATGGGCGAGCAGGCAGAAGGCATGGGCGTCAACGTGTTTCCAGGGTTTGCAGCGGCGGAAGTTCTTTACGACGACGATGGCCGCGTGACTGGCGTAGCGACAAGCGATATGGGTGTCGGCAAAGATGGTGCGCAAAAGTCGAACTTCCAGGCTGGCTACGAATTGCTGGGCAAATACGTTATTTTCGCAGAAGGCGTACGTGGCAATCTAAGCGAACAGGTCATGGATAAATTTGATCTGCGCGAAAATGCGGATCCTCAACACTATGGCATTGGCATTAAAGAAGTCTGGGAAGTTGACCCCAAGTTACATGAGGAAGGCCTTGTTGTGCATACAGTGGGTTGGCCGCTGGACACTCATACCGAGGGCGGTGGATTCCTTTACCATGCCGCAAACAATAAGGTGTTTGCTGGATTTATCATCGCATTGAATTACAGAAATCCGCATTTATCGCCGTTCGAAGAATTCCAGCGCTGGAAGCGACACCCGAAAATTAGACGATACCTTGAAGGTGGCAAACGAATTGCGTACGGCGCACGAGCGGTCAACAAGGGCGGAGTGCAGTCACTTCCGAAGCTGGCTTTTCCCGGTGGCATGTTAATCGGTTGCGCTGCGGGCTTCCTCAACGGCGTCAAAATCAAGGGTGCACACACTGCAATCAAGACCGGAATACTGGCTGCCGAAAGCGTACAAAAAGCACTGGCCAAAGGCGATGCTGCAGCTGCAGAATTATCCGATTTTGAAGAGAGCGTTAAAGCGTCCTGGGTGTACAAAGAGTTGCATAAAGGCAGAAATTTCGGCCCGGGCCTGCATAAGCTGGGAACATTCTGGGGCGCTGCATTTACCTTCATTGATCAAAATATTTTCTTCGGTAAGCTTCCATTCACATGGCGCAACAAAGAGCCGGACCATGAATCGTTAACGAAAGCGTCCGCGGCAAAGGTAATCGAGTATCCCAAGCCGGATGGCAGGCTTACATTCGATCGTCTTTCGTCAGTATTCTTATCCAGCACCAACCACGAAGAAGATCAGCCATCACATTTAAGACTCAAAGATGACTCAATTCCACTGTCTTACAATCTCCCGGAATTCGGAGAGCCGGCTCAGCTTTACTGTCCGGCTGGTGTATACGAAATCGTGGAAGAAGGCGACGAGAAGAAATTTCAGATCAACGCGGCAAACTGTGTTCACTGCAAGGTCTGCGACATCAAAGACCCTAAGCAGAACATCGTCTGGACAGTACCTGAAGGCGGTGGCGGACCTAACTATTCAAATATGTAGTCACGCTTACTTTGGCTGCATTCGGATCGCTCCATCGATGCGGATAGTCTCACCATTGACGACCGCGTTGCCGTAAATAAATGCTGCCGTGTCTGCGTACTCTTCTGGCCGACCGAGCCTTGGTGGGAAGGGGATTTGGCGGCCGAGTGATTCCTGAACATCTTCTGACATACCGGCCATCATTGGGGTCATGAAAATGCCCGGGGCAATCGTGTTTACGCGAATGCCGAATTGAGCGAATTCACGCGCAAGTGGCAACATCATGCCGACAACTCCACCTTTCGATGCTGAATACGCGGCTTGGCCGATCTGGCCTTCGAACGCGGCAATGGATGCGGTGCTGATGACCACTCCTCGCTCACCTTCGTTGTTTGGGTCGTTCAGTTGCATCACGGCTGCAGCCTCTTTCGTGACGTTGTAGCTGCCGACCAGGTTGATCTGTATAACGCGGTTGAAATTGTCGCTTGGCCATGGACCGTCGCGGCCGAGCGTTCGACTCGCTGTAGCAATGCCGGCGCAGTTTACCGCGAGGGTAATGCCACCCATGAATTCATTGGCTGATTGGATGGACGTTTTAACATTGTCCTCATCAGAGACGTCGGTGTGAACAAACAGTGCTCGATCGCCGAGTTCGGCCGCTCGTATCTCACCCTGCTCTTCGTTGACGTCCATGAGGACGACCTGGCCACCTTCGGCGATGATTCGCTCGGCAGTTGCGAATCCGAGTCCTGAGGCGCCACCTGTAATGACGGCTTTTGCACTTGCGATATTCATAATTTTCCCTGGTTAACTTCAACTCTAATGACAACAGCTTCATCGCCACCGATACAAAGAGATGTTACGCCGCGATTCAAACCGCAGTTTTATAAGGTGTGTAAAAGAAGAGGGCAGTCTGACTTATTCGTCATCGTTGAGCAGATCGGGTTCATCGAGTGTGGCAAGAATCTGCTGACGAGAGGCTTCAGACAGTTTCCTGGACGACTCGAAGCTGGCATCGCCCGGCGCGATAGCTGGGAGTATGTCGATGACGAGGTCAGATGGCCGCGGTAATAGCTTTCCGGAGGGCAGCATTCTGCGAGATCCGGAAATAGCGATTGGGACGATCGGCATCTCACCTTTTAAAGCCGCAACGAAGGCGCCCGGTCGAAAACGTCCAACGCCCGGCTCGAGGACAAAGGTGCCTTCCGGGAAAAAAGCAAGAGACTCACCGTCTTGTGCGGCTTTGACAAGCTTTCTGGCATCCCGGCTGCTGCCGATTGCTTCCTTGCGTTCAACGAACTTCGCGCCTGAGCGGTGCAGCAGGAAATGGACCACCGGAATATTCCGCATTTCGCCTTTTATTACGAAGCTGAATCGCGATGGCAAATAGCCCTTCAACAGGAAGCCGTCAATATAACTGGCGTGGTTTGCGACCACTACGCAGCTGCCCAACGGCAAATTGTCGATTCCGCGGACCGATACCTTTACGCCGGACAGTACAAAGATTATTCTGGACGCATGAGTGACTAATCGCTGCCGCCGGTGAGGCCCAGGGACGATCAGTGCCACTATGAGTGAAAAAACGCAGGCTAGCGTGAAGCTGAGCCAGGCCCAGAGTCCCCAAAGGATTCGCACGACAAATGTGACCCAGTTCACTTTATGTTAACGCCTTCTGGTTTCTGTGATAGCGATCACGCCCCACGCTAAGGATTGTCTTCATGCCCATTATCCGTGATACATCCGTTGTTTGGCGGTGCATCGAAATTCTGATCGGGATTCGTAACGGCGTATAATACCAGTACGACAGTGCGGTTGGCAGCAGTATCGACGTAATGGATTGTGCGATCAGGGAGGACGGATATTATGAGTAATAGCAACAAAAAAAGCACTCCTGAATCGCTGATCATCGTTCGTTCAGAAGAGCTCGTGGATCAATTTCTTGATGCCGTTTGGATGGAGCGGGGGCTGTCGAAGAACACTCTCGGAGCTTATCGCGCTGATCTCATGACATTGGCTCGATCTCTGGCCGAATCTGGCAAGAGCATCGATAGTGCCAAGAAACCTGACTTGCTCGACTTCATTGCCGGGCGCGTCGAAAGTGGCGCCAAGCCTAGATCCACTGCTAGGCAGATTTCCAGTTTTCGACGATTTTTTCGCTACATACAGCGTGAGGGATCGTGCAGTAACGATCCGACGGCTGATATTGAAATGCCTCGCATCGGCCGCTCGCTGCCAAAGACCTTGACTGAAGAAGAAGTCGATTCATTATTGAATGCACCAAATATAGACGAACCACTTGGTCATCGTGATCGAACAATGCTTGAGCTGTTATATGCGACGGGACTTAGGGTTTCCGAGCTTATCAACATCAAGCAATCGCAAATCAATTTCAATCAAGGCGTACTCCGCATCATTGGCAAGGGGGATCACGAGCGTTTAATTCCGATCGGTGAGGAATCACAGCGCTGGCTGAAGGAGTTCATCAACGGCCCGCGGATGGAGATTCTTCTTGAGCGACAGACTGATTACCTATTCCCAACGCGTCGCGGCGACCGCATGACTCGCCAGGCGTTCTGGCACATTATCAAGCGCTATGCTGAAAAATCCGGCGTGCGCCAGAAAATGTCACCGCACAGCTTGCGCCATGCGTTCGCCACGCATCTTCTAAACCGGGGCGCCGACTTGCGTGTTGTTCAGATGCTGCTGGGCCATAGCGATCTGTCGACTACGCAAATCTATACGCATGTAGCGCGCGAGCGGCTAAAAGACTTACACGGCGAGCATCATCCGCGAGGTTAAACCGTATCGGCAGTGTCGATACCTCTGATAGACTCGCCTTGCTCGTGTAACCAGTCGATATAATATAGGTCCTACGTTCAGGGTCTTAGTCTCTCAGGAACCTTACTTATATGAGTCGTGCCATGAAAATTTTCTATTCTCTTCTTGCCGTCACCGCGATGAGCGGCATGTCTGCGTTCGCAGCCGATGATCCCACCCTAGAGGAGGTCCGGGCCAAAATGAACGTGATGTTCCAGGAAATTGGGCCGGAGCATATTAATGCTAGTCCGGTAGATGGTTGGTACACAGTGCAGAAAGACTCGGTTGTTGCCTACGTATCGGAGGACGGCCGCTACCTGCTGCAGGGCGATATGATCGATTTGGATAATCAGATCAACCTGAGTGAGATCACACGGACAGATTCTCGTCGCGCTCTGATGTCGTCAGTGAAGGAAGATCAGTTCATATTGTTTACGCCCGAAGTTGTGAAACACAGGGTAATAATATTTACGGACGTTGACTGCACCTACTGCCGCAAACTGCATAGCCAAATCGACGAGTATCTCGCCGCTGGGATCGAGATTCGTTATATGTTGTACCCGCGAAATGGACCGGCGTCACGCTCATGGAATACGTCAGAAGATGTCTGGTGTGCTCGAGATCGTAGCGCCGCGTTGACGGCAGCCAAGCTGGGCCGCAGTTTTGATACGAATAAATGCGATATGTCGGCGATCTCCGAGCAATACATGCTTGGACAGAGCGTTGGTCTTACCGGTACGCCCGCCATCGTGTTTGAAGACGGCACCCTGGTCAGTGGTTACCTGCCGCCAGAAGCCCTGGTCAGCCGCTTGCAGATGTTAGAGTCGGTAGCAGCCACAGCTAACTAGACCTAAGATTTCGAGCGTCTCAGTTCGTGGAAGTGAATACCGTTATTCTCGCCGCGATCTTCGAAGTATTTTTTGAGTGCGAAGCGGCCGCTGTGAAAGGCAAGATCATCCCAAGGAATTTCCTCTTCGCTAAATAGCTGAGTGTCCAGGCTTTCCTCTCCGACGCCGTAGCTCCCCTTAAGCTTGCCGCAAAAGAAGATGTGCACCTGTCCTGCATCAGGTACATCGATTGATGCGCACTGATGACTGATTTCGACATTGGCGCAAGCTTCCTCAAGCGTCTCCCGAGCGGCCCCACCGGCCAGGGTCTCACCTAACTCCATGAAGCCAGCTGGGATGGTCCAGTAGCCGTAGCGCGGTTCGATCGAGCGCTTGCAAAGCAATATTTTGCCTTCACTCTCGACGATGCAGCCGACCACGATCAATGGGTTCTGATAATGCACCGTTTCACAGGCATCACAGATCGTGCGTTCACGATTGTCGCCTTTGGGGATTTTGCGGCTGATAGCGCCCCCACAGCTTGGACAATAATTCATCATTTACATTAATTCCAAGATGGTATCGAAGGGGATATTGGACGCCCACTTCCGAAGAAACTATATATTGAACTCGATTCCAGACCGTGGAAAAGATACTAGACCGAACTAGAATCCACAAGACGATAGCTAGGGAAGCGCTCCCTTCTGAGGTGCGCTAGTGCGTGTCGCTCCAGTATCGTTAATTCGTTAATTCGTTAATGCGAAAACTGGGTACACTCCGCCGTCATTCAATTATAATTGTTCTGAGAAGCTGCTTGTGGTCCAAAGCAGCTGACTTATTTTCACTATAAAACGGTCAATTGAGAATACCTGTGCCCCACGTCGTTGTGCTCTCTTTCGTTAGATATTGATGGCCATATAAACCATATAAATAATCTTCTATTACAGAAGGGAGAAGTAATGAATTTTCGTAAACAGACAATTTGCGCAATAGCGTTGATAGCAATGTTGTCATGTGGAGGTGCATTTGCGGGGGTATTGGATACGCAGAGCACGAATATTCAGGTTCTGTACGGCAACAATTTCGAGCTGGGGCCCAAGTCGCGGACGATTATTACGATTGAGCATGCTAACTCTTTCAAGTACGGCGACAATTATTTCATGCTGGACTACACGACCGATCAAAACGCGCACTACGGTGAGTGGGTGCCGCGACTAAGTTTGTCAAAAATGACGGGTAAGAAAGTCGGCTTCGGTCCCATCAAGGACATCCTGCTCGCAGGAACCGTAGAAATCCCTACGGGCATCGAATCAAGGCATGCTGCCGGTATCGGTCTGGCCTGGGATATACCTGGCTTTCAGTTTGTAAATACCAACTTCTTCGTTCGTAGCGACCCGCGGTTTGATGGAAATGCGGGGCTGCTAGTTCTCAATTGGGGTACGACCTGGCATATGGGTAAAACGCCAGTACGCTTCGAAGGCTATTGCGATTTTCAAGAAGCGGAGGGTGCTCGGGGTAGTTGGACGAATTGCGTACCGCGATTACTGTTTGATGTGGGTTCTTTTGGCGGTAAGGATAAGGAGAATAAGTTTTTCCTTGGCTTTGAGTTTCAGCATTGGTCCGATAAATTTGGCGCCGGTATAAGCGATGAAAATGTACTGCAGCTTAATTTCAAGATCATGCTTTAGTAGATCGTCAGGGGTGCGGTAGCACTTGTGGGAATCGGAATCCCCGCTGAAATTGCTCCAATTACTGTGCTTTATAGTGGGTTGCTGTGACTAATTTGGGGAAAATCCAAAAAAAGAAGTTGAGAATAATTCTCGAAAACCTCTGAAATCGTTGGTACTAATGGTGCCGAGGGGGGGAATCGAACCCCCACTTCCGAAGAAACCGGATTTTGAATCCGGCGCGTCTACCAGTTCCGCCACCCCGGCACATTGCGATGGGCACGTTCGGCGGGCACTGCCCGGTTCGAACGGCGAACAGTATATTCGCCGCTGCGCCCGAGTGCTACAGGCAAATTTCGTTCAGGGCACTTGATGCATAGAAGGGCATGTATAGCTTTGATAACATGCGCGCCATGTTGATTTCAGACTTTGATTACGATCTTCCCGATGAGTTGATCGCCCAATACCCTACCGCGGACCGTCGCGGCAGTCGTTTGTTGGCGCTCGATGAGGGCATAAGCGATCGGGTATTCAGCGAACTTCCGAGCTTACTTCGCCCAAACGACCTACTTGTTTTCAACGATACGCGTGTTATTAAGGCGCGTTTAGCTGCAACCAAAGAGACCGGTGGCCGAGCAGAAATATTGATTGAGCGTGTGCAAGGTGATCGCACTGTGCTCGCTCACGTCAAAGCCAGCAAGACACCAAAACCGGGCGGACGATTATTGCTTGCGGATGACGTTGAGGTTGATGTTCTGGGACGTAGTGGCGACCTTTTTGAGCTGCAGTTTTCGACTGACGTCTTGCAATTTATTGAGGCTCACGGCGAGGTGCCGTTGCCCCCGTATCTTGGTCGAGCCGCGGACGCCGCGGACATCGAGCGCTATCAAACTGTTTATGCGAAGGATCCTGGTGCCATTGCGGCTCCGACTGCCGGGCTGCACTTCGATAACGCGATGCTTGAGGAAACACGAGACGTGGGTGCTCGCCACTCTTGGCTTACATTGCATGTCGGAGCTGGGACGTTCCAGTCTCTGCGTGAAGATCATATTCGAGACAACCGACTGCACAGTGAGCGTGTAGAGGTCAGCGAGGCATGCTGCAAGGCAGTGCGCAAAACAAAGTTGTCGGGCGGTCGTGTGATCGCAATCGGTACGACGTCTGTACGTGCATTGGAGTGCGCTTCAGCAGGCGGAGCTATACAGCCATTTAATGGTGAGACCGACATGTTTATTCTGCCCGGCTACAAATTTCGTACGGTCGACGCGATGATTACTAATTTTCATTTACCGCAATCGTCATTGCTGATGTTGGTCGCCGCTTTTTCGGGAAAAGATCGAATTCTTGATGCCTATAGACACGCCGTACGTGAGAAGTACCGCTTCTTCAGTTACGGTGATGCCATGCTCCTGACGTCGGATAAAAGCACGTGAAGTTTAATATCAGCCATGAGTGTGGTGCCGCGCGACGCGGCACGCTCAAGTTTCGCCGTGGCGAAATTCAAACACCGGTATTTATGCCGGTAGGAACCTACGGTACTGTGAAGAGCGTGACGCCAGAGGAAGTTGCGGCTGATGGCGCACAGATCATTCTTGGTAATACCTTTCATCTGATGTTACGCCCTGGAACGGACGTAATTCGCGCCCATGGTGGGCTGCACGAATTCATGAACTGGCACCGACCGATTCTGACGGACTCTGGTGGCTTTCAGGTCTTTTCCCTCGCCGCGATGAGAAAGTTGTCGGAGGAGGGTGTGAGTTTCCGTTCGCCAGTCAATGGTGACGAGGTGTCTCTTACGCCCGAGAAGTCGATGGAAGTTCAGCACGACCTGAACGCGGACATCACAATGATCTTTGATGAGTGCACACCGTACCCAGCAACACAAATCGAGGCGCGAGAGTCGATGCAGTTATCGCTACGCTGGGCAGCCCGCAGCAGAGCTCGATTCGACGAGCTAAAGATGGCCGAACCGGAGCGTGGCGAGGCGCTGTTCGGCATCATTCAGGGTGGGATATACGACGATCTGCGTCGCGAGTCTTTGGACGGTTTGGAGGACATTGGATTCGATGGTTACGCCGTTGGTGGTCTTGCCGTTGGTGAGCCCGAAGCTGAGCGACATGCTGTGCTTGATTCGTTGATGCCCGAAATGCCGGTCGACAGGCCACGATATTTAATGGGTGTTGGTACCCCAGTTGATATTGCAGAGGGTGTATCACGTGGAATTGATATGTTCGATTGTGTGATCCCGACCCGCCATGCCCGCAATGGGCAGTTGTACACATCGAAAGGTAAAATCAATATTCGTCTCGCAAAATTTAAGGAAGACACATCACCGCCGGACCCAGATTGCGCCTGTTACACTTGCAGTAACTATTCGCTGGCCTACCTTCGGCATCTCGAAAAATGTGGGGAAATACTCGGACCACGATTGGCTACGATCCATAATCTTCATTATTATCAGAGGATTATGGAATCAATTCGCGGTGCAATTGCGGCTGGAAAGTTGCCAGAGCTCGTCGCTGAATTGCGCGAGGTATACGGCGGATAGGCTTATTTGTGCTTGAACTTGCCTTCGCCTTTGTCACCCCAAATTCGCTTTCTTGTGCCATAATACCGCGCTAATTTTCCGGGACCTTCCCGAATCCTCTAATACAGAAGTAATAAACTATGGATCTCTTCATTCAAAGTGCTTACGCACAAGGTGCATCGCCTCAGGGCGGTTCAACCAGCTTCATAATCATGATGGTGTTAATGTTTGTCGCCTTTTATTTTTTGCTGATTCGTCCGCAACAAAAAAAGCAAAAGGCCCACACGGCACTCGTATCCGGATTGAGCGTTGGCGACGAAATTCTGACCGCTGGTGGAATCCTTGGGAAGGTCGCGGGCGTGAGTGAACACTGTCTCTTATACACATCTGACGCTGCCGACGAATAGAGAGGTGTAGATCTCGGTGGTCGCCGTATCATTAA
>CAJXYT010000046.1 GCA_913063505.1 uncultured Gammaproteobacteria bacterium
GGACAGCGAATGCCTAATTGCCGCGGTGAGCTCTATTGGACGCTTGCTGTTGTTTGAGATGGAAGAATTACCTGAGCTGACCAAGGGTAAAGGCAATAAGCTCATCAATATCCCGGGTCCCAAGTACAAGAGCGGCGATGAAGTTATGGTTGCAGCAGCAGTCATACCGGAAAATGGTGCCCTTCAGGTGCACACCGGGACTCGCACGATGACGATCAAATGGAATGATCTCGACGATTACTACGGTGACAGAGCATTGCGCGGCACCATGTTGCCGAAAGGCTGGCGCAAAGTAGAGCGCCTGGACGGCATCAGCTAACCATCGAGAACTATTAGTTTATCTACAGAGCGAAATTTATGGCTAAGTACAGCACCAGCGAGTTTAAGCCAGGGATGCGCATCGTCATGGATGATAATCCCTGCATCATTATCGAAAATGAATTCGTAAAGCCGGGTAAAGGACAGGCATTTAATCGCGTTCGCATCAAGAATCTCAAAACAAGAAAGACTCTCTACAGGACGTTCAAATCAGGTGAGTCCGTTGAAGCGGCTGATGTGGTGGATACCAATATGCAGTACTTGTACTCGGACGGGGAATTTTGGCATTTCATGATGCCAGACACGTTTGAGCAGTATGCGGCGGACGCGTCCGCGATTGATGATGCGAAGGACTGGATCACTGATGGAGATGTTTGCGGAATGACGCTTTGGAATGATGTACCACTGATCGTTAAAGCGCCGAATTTCGTTGAGCTCGAGATTATTGAAACGGATCCAGGTCTAAAGGGTGATACGGCTAGCGGCGGCGTGAAGCCCGCGAAGTTATCAACTGGTGCAGTTGTGCGTGTTCCTTTGTTTGTTGATCAGAACGAGATGATCAAAGTTGATACGCGATCAGGCGAGTACGTTTCTCGCGTCAAATAAAATGGTCGCGCGACTGCTGAATGTCGCAGAAGGACCCACAAAGTTTTTCCACGCCTCGTTGATCGGTTTCGCTGAATCGATCTGGTGTCGGGCTGTCGATGTCGAGAACGCCGATCAGTTCTCCGCTAACCAGTAATGGCACCACCAGTTCCGAGCGCGAATCGGTATCACATACGATGTGCCCGTCGAATTGATGAACGTCGGCAATGCGCTGAGTGCGACGTGTCGCGGCGGCGGTGCCGCAGACGCCTAATCCAGGCACGAGACGAACGCATGCGGGTTTTCCTTGAAACGGTCCGAGCACAAGTTCGCCGCCTCTCATTACATAGATGCCCAACCAATTTATGTCGTCCATTGCGTGGTTGAGCAGCGCGATGAAGTTACTGGCACTGGCAAGCGCATCGGCTTCGTCCGCAAGAAGGACGCGCACTTGCGAGTTCAGGAGTGTGTAATCCGCATCATTCATCTGGAACCTCGAAACCAAAGGGTATGACGGTGCTAAAGCTGAGCGCTGGAGCACCTATTTCCAACACATCCACTCGCGCGAAATATTCGGGGACGTGCCGCAACATTGACGCTCAACTGGCAGTCTCTCGAGGTCTAAGTCTTGGTCGCCAGCCGCTCATTTGTCAGGATAAGACAACTGGCCGATTACCTCACCCATGCGGAGTGACTCGCCCGGTTGCATATCATTATCCCACTCACAAACACCCTCTGGCATTAATAGAATAACTGTTGATCCCATATTAAACCAACCCAATAAGTCACCCTTCTTAATATTCAAGGAGTGACGCGATAAGTCGAGTGCGTCAACGACGCCGTGTTTTCGTGGACGAATCTCACCTGTCCATGGCGTCGAAATGCTACCAACATTGAGTGCGCCGACGAAAATCAAGGCAGCTGGACCGCGGGCCGTTTTGAAATGCATCACGAGGCGTTCATTTCGACGAAAGAGTCCGTTCACGCGAGCAACTGTTGCCTGATTTACACTGAACAAGTCGCCGGGAACATAACGCGCGGCGACCAGCTCGCCGTCCAAGGGGGCGTGGATGCGATGATAGTTATAAGGAGCGAGGTAAATAGTCGCGAACGTACCATCGACATAAGCTTTAGCTTGCTCGAGGTCGGTTGCTAACAGGTCGTCAAGCGAATAGTTAATTCCCTTCGCTTGAAAAATACTGTCGCTCCGAATTTTTCCGGCGATACTGACAGTGCCGTCGACCGGCGAAACGATACTGTCCTCGCCGCCGTCGATAGGGCGGGCACCGCTGTGCAGCTCGCGGGCGAAGAAATGATTAAAGGTGTCGAAATCCTCGGGGACATTCAATTTTACATCGTCGATGCAGACGTTATAGAGACTGATAAATTTTGTGATGAGGAAGTTCTTGGTTCCGGTGTGAGAAATTCTGGCGACTCGATATACGAGTGCCGTTATGAGGTGCTGTGGCAGCACATATTGCAATACGACAAATATTCTGGCGAGCATTAGTGAGTCCTCGAGGCGAAAGATGTCTGCAAACTAAGTAACAGAAGCTCTCCGCTGTAAAAGTTCAAAGAGATCGTTTCTGAGGAGTCAGTTCGCCGCATCAACATCAAGTGCTTGCCGCCGCGCTCCAGCTTTGATGTGGAACCAGCCTGTATGGACAGAGAGTCAATACGCTGCATTTTTGCGATGCCGTTATCCACAATTGATTCATGCATCTCGATTGACCCGAAGTTGGGGCTGACAATGTGCGTTAGCTCAATCGATGCGCGCGTGTTATTGCTAAGCGTAATGTATCCTGCGCTCATTAATTTTCCCGGCATGGGTTCAGTTATAACAATGTCGGTCGCTACGAACGGTGGCTTATCAGAGCTTTCACAAGAACAAAGAAGTGAGAGCGCAATGAGTAAAGCAAATGAAGGCAGTCTATTCACCGCAGAGCACATCAACGACCACCCATTATTACTGGTAGATCATTCACATAGTCGGCTAGTAAATGAGGAGCACTAAAGAGTGCCGAGAACTCTCCATCCGGATTGATTAGTAGAACGGCGGCCGAATGATCGACGCTGTAGTTGTCACCATCAACTACCGTCTTCTTAAAATATATTCCCAGCGCAGCTGTTAATTTGACGATTTCGTCAATTTGCCCAGTTACTGCGAGGTTACCTTGTCCGAAGTAATTCACGTATTGACCGAGCACCGCAGGTGTATCGCGCTCCGGGTCGACGCTCACAAGGACTATTCGTGGCGTTGTTTCTGACCCGGTGTTTTCAAGCTCACGCTTTATGCTGGCGAGAGTTTGCAACGTGGTGGGGCAAATATCCGGACAATTGGTAAAGCCAAAAAAGACTAGATCCCACTGTCCGCGAAACGTATCGGCGGTGACTGGCTTGTTAGTGTGATCCAGCAGAGAGAAGTTCGGTAATTCAATTGGTTCTGGAATGATAAGCGCCGAGCGTAGCTCAGTTAGCTGATTGAGTTTTGCGGCTGCAAAAATCCCGACAGCCAGCGCGGCGCCGAGCAGGATTGCGATAAGGATGTTTCTGGGGCCCATACTGAAATTCTTCGTGTGATTGAAATTGCCGAGCCGGCAATTCTACAGGCAGATAGACCTTGAGCGTGATAGATTCTCCGTCGAATATGGACGTCGAACACCTGATACGCGAAACCGCTGAACGCTTCGAACAAGCGGATCTGTCCTATGGGCATGGGACGGACAATGCGTTGGACGAGGCTGCGTGGCTGGTATTCGCCAAACTGCAGCTTTCGCATGACGACGCACCGGCGGTCTATGCAACGATGGTTGACGACGAACAGGCGTCTGCCGTGTCAGCGCTTGCAGGTCGTCGGATTGACGAGCGAGTGCCGCTGGCCTACCTACTGAATCAGGCATTCTTCGCTGGCCACGAATTCTATGTGGACGAGCGGGTACTGGTACCGCGGAGTCCGTTTGCAGAGCTGATCGGCGCACAGTTCTCGCCCTGGCTGGACGCCGACACCATCAACGCTGCCCTGGATCTGGGCACTGGCAGCGGATGCATCGCCATAGCGATCGCTCATGCGTTTCCGGACGCAATGGTCGATGCAGTGGATATCTCTCTGGAGGCTCTTCAGGTAACCGCCATCAATATTGAGCGGCATGATCTGGCCGATCGGGTTGAGCCGATACAATCTGACTTTTTCTCGGGCCTCGAAGGCCGTCAGTACGACCTTATTGTCAGTAATCCGCCCTATGTGGATCAGGACGATATTGATACAATGCCGAGTGAGTATCGCCATGAGCCTGAGTTGGGACTGGCGGCGGGTGACGATGGTCTGGAATCTGTCCACAAGATTTTGCGTGATACCTCGCGATTTCTGACGGACAATGGAATACTTGTCTGCGAGGTTGGCAATAGCCAACCAGCTCTGGAAACGGCGTATCCTGATCTGGCTTTTATTTGGCTTGAATTTGCAGCAGGTGGGGCAGGCGTTTTCTTACTAACTAAACGTGACTTACAAGGTTTATAGCGGTGTCTGGAAATAGTTTTGGGCGAATTTTCACGGTAACGACGTTCGGCGAGAGCCATGGGCGGGCGCTTGGTTGTGTCGTAGATGGCTGCCCTCCCGGCATGGAATTGTCGGAGGCGGATATTCAGATCGATCTGGATCGTCGTCGACCTGGGCGCAATCGTCATACCACGCAGAGAAATGAGCCGGATCAAGTGAGGATCTTGTCAGGTGTCTTTGAGGGTAAGACGACTGGCACACCGATCGGACTGCTGGTCGAGAATATGGATCAGCGCTCGAAAGACTACGGCGATATTAAAGATAAGTTCAGACCCGGTCATGCCGATTACACCTACCAGCAAAAATACGGCATTCGCGATTACCGAGGTGGTGGCCGATCGTCAGCTCGTGAGACGACGATGCGCGTTGCTGCTGGCGCAATCGCTAAGAAATACCTCAAGGAACGCTTGGGTATTGAGGTTCGCGGCTACCTTTCTCAACTTGGCCCGATTGAACTGGCGGCACGAGATTTATCCGCTGCAGATGACAATGCCTTTTTCTGCGCAGACCCTGGCAGGATTGACGAACTCGACAAGTTCATGGACGAATTGCGAGAGCAGGGTGATTCGATAGGCGCCAAGATCAGTGTTCTTGCCAGTAACATGCCATTGGGGCTCGGTGAGCCGGTTTTTGACAAGCTTGAGGCCGATATCGCGCATGGACTGATGAGTATTAACGCCGTTAAGGGTGTGGAGCTCGGCGCTGGGTTCTCTTCTATTACGCAACGAGGTAGCGAGCATCGAGATGAGATGTCCGCAGACGGCTTCAGTAAGAATGATGCGGGTGGGACACTCGGCGGAATTTCGTCAGGTCAGGACTTGCTCGCGAGTCTCGCGCTCAAGCCGACATCCAGTGTTGCGGTACCGGGAAAAACGATAGACAAAGAAGGCAAAGACACCGAAATTGTTACACAGGGTCGCCACGATCCTTGCGTCGGTTTACGCGCAACGCCGATCGCCGAGGCGATGGTCGCTCTCGTCATCATGGATCACTATCTGCGTAATCGCGCTCAAAATATCGACGTTACGTCGGATACACCAGGAATCTAAATAATGTCAGACCGTTTTGATATAGCTGTCGTCGGCGCGACGGGCGTCGTCGGTGAATCAATTCTTGAAATTCTCAGCGAGCGAAAATTTCCTGTTGGTAAGGTATATGCACTCGCAAGTGAGCGATCCGTAGGCAGTCAGGTTGACTACGGTCACAAAAAAATCACGGTAGAGGATCTCGCCGAGTTCGATTTTTCCAAAGTGCAGATTGGCTTGTTTTCAGCCGGTGGATCGATATCCGAGGAATTCGCACCAAAAGCGGCGGCAGTTGGTTGCGTGGTCATCGACAACACGTCTCACTTTCGCTACGACGATGACATTCCACTTGTTGTGCCGGAGGTAAATCCGGATGCAATTGCTGATTACACGAATCGCGGCATCATTGCCAACCCGAATTGCTCGACGATTCAGATGCTCGTTGCATTGAAGCCGATTTACGATGCGGTTGGAATTGAGCGCATAAACGTTTGCACTTACCAAGCCGTATCGGGCGCAGGGAAGAGCGCGGTCGAAGAACTTGTACGACAAACGAGCATGCTACTGAACGGCCGTCCGATGGACATCAAAGGCGACGCGAAACAAATCGCGTTTAATGCAGTACCTCACATCGATGTATTTCTCGAAAACCGTTACACCAAGGAAGAAATGAAAATGGTGTGGGAAACTCGCAAGATTCTCGGCGACGAATCGATACTTGTGAACCCAACGGCAGTGCGAATTCCTGTGTTTTTCGGGCATTCTGAGGCAGTTCATATCGAAACCCGCGACAAGATATCGGCTGAAGCGGCGACTGAGTTATTGGCCAATTCACCTGGAATAGAGGTCCTCGATGGTCTGGAAATGGGCCAATATCCCACCGCAGTCACTGAAAGCTCGGGAAATGACCCAGTTTATGTCGGGCGAATTCGAGAAGATATCTCTCATCCGACCGGATTGAACCTCTGGGTGGTGGCCGACAATATACGTAAGGGCGCAGCTCTAAATAGTGTCCAAATTGCTGAAATTTTGGCAAAAAACTATCTTTAAGCTATCGTTGCGTAGGCAAAGATTGGCCCCAGACATGATGTCGAAAGCGGGGCTTTGGGGAGTTTGGGGAAAATACATTATGTCGCGACGTTTCACCCGTCTCTTACTGCTGTCTGGTCTAATTCTGTCGAGCGAGGTTTGGGCGATTGGGCTCGGAGAGATCAATCTCGATTCGGCGCTAAACGAGCCTCTCAGGGCCAAAATTTTCTTACTATCCGCCAGCGATGACGAACTCGCAGATCTGTCGGTAATTCTTGCGTCTGAAGAGACCTTTACGCGCTACGGAATTGATCGCCCGCTCTACCTTCAGGGCATCGAATTTGAAGTCGTCCAAGGCGGCCCTTCGGGCAACGTCGTGCAGATTAGGTCACGCTCACCGATTGCCGAGCCATTCCTGAAATTTTTGGTAGAAGCAACCTGGGCGAGTGGTCGACTGTTGCGCGAATACACCGTATTACTCGATCCTCCGACCTACGCCGCTCCAATAGCTCAACAAGTGCCTGCAGTCGAAGCACCACGCCAAAGTATACCAAGTGACAGTGGTCGTATTCAGCGCGAGCCAGCAGCAACACCGTCAGCGCAACGACAACCAGTACCCGAACCCGAAGATGATGATTTGCCTTATGACGCCAACGTCGGTGACGATATGGTCGTTAGCCGAGGCGATACCCTATGGGGCATCGCATCACGTACGCGCTCGGACCTTCGTCTATCAATGAGTCAGACGATGTTGGCCATTTTTGAGGCGAACCCTGAGGCGTTCGCCGGCAATATCAATATGCTTAAAGCGGGTGCAACTTTGCGCATACCTAGCGCAGATGAGGTTTTCCAGATTAACCGCGGTGACGCGTTTAATGAAGTGCAGCGCCAACACAGCGTCTGGAATGGTGACGTAGCAGCGTACGTTGCGCCAGAACCGTCACGACCCAGTCTGACGCTCGTCCCGCCGGATGAAGATCCAGTTGGAGGGGACTACGACGCCTTGTCGACTTACGAACCTCAGTCTCAAAAGCAGGAAATAGAGGGACGAATCAGCGAACTTGAAGCCGCTAATGTTTCAAATCAGCAATCCCTGATCGAGATTCGCGACAATGAACTTGCTTCGCTTCGCCAAGAGTTGGCGAATATACGTGGTGAAATATACGAGCCGCCTGTCGAGAGCCTTGTAGATGACACCTCAATTGATGACACTCAGCTCGACGATGAGGTCGTTGATACCATCGTACCGTCGTTGACAACCATTAGAACGTCGCCTAGCAGTAACAAGATTTTCGTCGATAAAGTGATCGAATTCCTGACCGGTTTTTGGGGCATTATAATCGGCGCACTGATCCTAGTTATGAGTGGACTGATTTGGTTCATGCGACGCGGTGTTGATGATAACGACAGACCGTGGGAAATGTTCGACTCTGACGAGATAGTCGCTGGCTCGATCTTAGCTACACCGACCACGCCCGATTCGATACATGATGGCGACGCTATGGCCATCGTTGAGCAGGATTCCGGTGTGCATTCGATTCCGGAAGATATGGTCGAGGCGGCCATCAATTTGGATCAATCTAATCCGATCGCAGAGGCTGATTTCCATATAGCTTACGGTCTTTACGATCAAGCGGCGGACCTGATTAACGGCGCGTTGGAGTTGGACCCTTCCGATAAGCCCCTAATGTCGAAGCTGTGCGAAATTTACTTCGTTTGGGGAAATCGTGACGCGTTTATAAGCGCTGCGACGAAGTTCAAAGCCAATATTGGCGGTAGCGGTAGCGAAAGCGTGGACTGGGACAAGATCGTGATTATGGGACAGCAAATTGCCACCGATCACGAAATGTTTGAAGGTGTCGAACTCGGTGCGGGCGACGATACACAGCAAGGCGTCGATTTCGATTTTGATTTCGACGTTGCGGGGAAAACCCCAACCATCGAATCGACAATGACTGGCGTGACCGCAGAAACGAACCTTGATCTCGACGACACGATCGAGCAACCACGAGACGATGCGACTGTTGAGCAGTCTCGCCCAACCTTGCCTGAGGGAGCGGCGGAAGTTCCGACGACGTCAGTTGCGCCAGAAAATATTAGCGGCGATCTGCACGACGCACGCACGATTAGGGAAGTCGGAACCAAGCTCGACCTGGCTCGCGCCTACGTTGATATGGGTGATGCTGCCGGAGCGCGCAGCATTTTAGAGGAAGTTCTCGACGAGGGCGATGATCCTCTGAAGCAGCAAGCGCAACAATTGCTGGACTCTCTTCCTAGTTAGCTCCCCCCCAGGAAAGGCGAATAAATGCGCATTGCGCTCGGCATTGAGTACGACGGAACAGCGTATAACGGCTGGCAACGACAAAAGACCGGCCTCGGGGTGCAACAGCGCCTCGAAGAGGCGTTGATGAGCATCGCCGACCATCCAGTCGAGGTTACCTGCGCCGGTCGCACAGATACAGGCGTGCATGCCACTGGTCAGGTCGTTCATTTCGATACGACGAGCACGCGCGATGATCGAGGTTGGCTGCTCGGCACAAACAGCCGTCTGCCCGATGACATCAGCGTGACGTGGGCTCGCCATGTTGACGACGAATTTCATGCGCGGTTTTCGGCGACTGGCCGAAATTATCGCTACCAAATCCTGAATCGCCTTGAGCGCTCGGCGATGCAGCGGCATCGTGCCTGGTGGGTCTACAAACCATTAGACGCAACGCATATGCATGAAGCTTCTCAATACCTGCTTGGCGAGCATGATTTCTCCGCGTTCCGTGCGGCAGGATGTCGTGCCAATACGCCACAGCGGCGAATAACGAAGATTGGTGTCGAACGCGATGGCGACTGGATTACGCTAAGAGTGTCTGCAAATGCCTTCTTGCAGCATATGGTACGAAACATCACCGGTTCACTCAGTACGATCGGTGAAGGCGAAAGGAGTAGCGACTGGATGGCATATGTTTTAAAGAGTCGTGATCGGAAGAAGGCTGGAATTGCAGCGCCACCACATGGGCTGACGCTGGTATCGGTTGATTACCCCTCGTCAGCTGGTATACCGGTATCGACGGACGTCGACTAGCTGTACTGAAACTATATGGATATCATGTTGACATGAGTTGGTTCGATAAATTGATGCCCTCGCGCATCAGCACAGAAAATCGCACAAAATCAGTGCCGGAAGGCGTTTGGGTAAAGTGCGCCCGCTGTGATGCGCAGCTGTATCGCAACGAGCTCGAGCGAAACCTGCAGGTTTGTCCGAAATGCGACCACCATATGCGCATTGGCGCGCGAAAACGCCTTGAATATTTTCTCGATCCGGATTCGCAGACTGAGTTATCTGCGAACCTGGAACCCGAGGATCCACTTAAATTCAAAGACAGTAAGCGTTACCGCGATCGACTCGTTGCTGCCCAGAAGAAGACCGGCGAAAAAGACGCACTGATCAGTGTGACAGGCTTTTTGCTCGGTCGACCAGTCGTTGTGTGTGCGTTTGATTTCGAGTTTATGGGTGGATCAATGGGCTCAGTTGTCGGTGAGCGCTTTGCCCGTGCCGCGAACCACGCGGCTGAAAACAAGATGCCGATGATTTCCTTTTCAGTCAGTGGTGGCGCGCGTATGCAGGAGGCGTTGTTCTCTCTTTTGCAAATGGCGAAAACGGCTGCGGCGTTGGCGAATCTCGGCAGTACGGGTAGCCCATACATTTCGGTATTGACGGATCCTACAACAGGTGGTGTTTCGGCGAGCCTTGCGATGCTGGGCGACGTTAATATTGCTGAGCCCAACGCACTGATCGGTTTTGCAGGGCCGCGAGTAATAGAGCAAACCGTTCGAGAGCGGCTGCCCGAGGGATTCCAGCGCAGCGAATTTCTGCTGGATCGTGGGGCTATCGATATGATCATTGATCGTCGAAAATTGCGCGAAGAGATCGGCGCCTTGCTAGCCAAGTTTGAGGGTCGTCCGAACCCCATCGCGGCAGAGTAATACTTCCGATGCTTCCTGCTGGCGCGCCACTATCCGTTTGGCTGACCTGGCTAGAAACGCTTTCGCCCGCAGAAATCAATCTTGGTATTTCACGCGTGCGGCTACTGATAGACAGACTCCAGCTGCCACTACCAGTAAAGACTCTATTGATCGCCGGCACCAACGGTAAGGGCTCCTGTGTCGCCATGACAGACGCTCTCTTAAGGGCGGCTGGCCTGAGTGTTGGCGCCTACACGTCGCCGCATATCAGCCGTTACAATGAGCGTATCGTCGTCAACGGTGAGACCGTAGACGATTGTGCAATCATTAGCGCATTCGAGGTAGTAGAGACAGTTCGAGACGGTGTAGAGCTAACCTATTTCGAATACGGCACTCTAGCCGCACTGATCGTTTTTGCCGAAGCTGAACTCGATGTCTGGGTACTCGAGGTCGGCCTCGGGGGGCGTCTCGATGCGACCAATGCCGTCGATCCCATGGCTGCGTTAATCACTAATGTTTCACTTGATCATTGCGCTTGGCTTGGCAATGACGTCGAAACGATCGCCTCAGAAAAGGCCGGCGTAATGCGAGCTGGCATCCCAGTCACTTATGGCGATAGCAATATCCCAGAAGCTATCGAGCGACACAGCCGCGAGCTCGGGGCTGACTTGTTAGTGGCAGGCCGTGACTTCCCAGTGGATATCGGTACTGATGGAATATGGTCCTGGCATGGACCTAGCGGCGATCTGGAGTCGCTGAAAGCGCCCGGGCTGTTGGGCGAATTTCAGATACGCAATGCGGCTGCCGTTCTGGCTATGCTCGATGCCGTCGGCCTTTTCGATAGCATCGACGCCGACCTTGTGAATCGCGTTCTACCGTCGCTGAGCTTGGCCGGCCGATCGCAACGATTGACGGTTGACGGCGTAGAGTGGTTTTTCGACGTCGCTCACAATCCGGCAGCGGCTTCGGCGTTGGCTACGACCTTGGCATCATGCGAGACAAGAAATATGACCTTCGCGATAGTCGGCTTACTTGACGACAAAGACGTTGACGGCATCATCGCGCCATTGACCGATTCGGTCGATCATTGGATTGCCGTTCCGGCCAACAGCGAGCGCGCAATACCGAGCGGCGAACTCGCAAGGCAGATATCAAATCTAACCGCGCGTGCGTGCTTTGTCGCTGATTCCGTGGCCGGCGCCGTCGAATTTGCCCGACATGAGGCTTCAGAAAGTGACAGAATACTTGTAACGGGATCATTTTTTACTGTGGGTCCCATCCTCGATCAGTTGGCAACGGAATCGCGGCCCGAAATATGATGGAAAGAGCTTTGAAAGAACGAATTATTGGCGCAGTTATCT
>CAJXYT010000047.1 GCA_913063505.1 uncultured Gammaproteobacteria bacterium
AATGATACGGCGACCACCGAGATCTACACCTCTCTATTCGTCGGCAGCGTCAGATGTGTATAAGAGACAGGAATATCTCGGTCCGACGTGCTGAAATAATCACAAACGATGGACCCATCGGCATTTATACTCACGGCGCCCGAATTGGTGCCATCGTTGTGCTTGATGGCGGCGACGAAAGTTTGGCGCGCGACATAGCCATGCATGTCGCGGCGACTAACCCGACTTGCATCGACGAATCTGGTGTGCCGGCTGAAATACTCGAGACTGAAAAGCGTATTTTCACAGAGCAGGCCGCGGAGTCTGGCAAGCCGCCTGAAATTATTGAAAAAATGATTGGTGGTCGAATCAACAAGTTCCTCAAAGAAATCACCTTGGTTGGTCAACCATTTGTCAAAGACGACAAGCAGACTGTTGGACAGCTGTTGAAAGCTGCCAGTGCCAGTGTCGTTTCGTTCACTCGTTACGAGGTTGGTGAGGGCATCGAGAAGAAAGTGGAAAATTTCGCTGACGAGGTCATGAAGCAGATCGCAGGCGCGAAGCCCCCCAAGGGGGCTTAGAAAGACGACTGACATTAAAAAAGTCAGTGTAAGCCTTTGATTGTAGTAAAGACTTCAAGCGCCTAATACGCTAGAATCAACGGCCGTCAGACCCTAGCATTAGCCGTAACGGTAAAGGAATTTTATGAGTGACAGCCCAGTTCAGTACCGTCGTGTATTACTGAAGCTCAGCGGTGAAGCGCTGATGGGAGGTCTGGATTACGGCATTGAGCCAAAAGTCATTCAAAGGATTGCCGGTGAAATCGCTATAGCAAGAGAAGCCGGTGTCGAGATTGCTATCGTCATTGGCGGCGGCAATATCTTTCGTGGCGCTGGTCTCGCTCGCGCGGGAATGGACAGAGTCACTGGCGATCATATGGGTATGCTGGCGACCGTCATGAATGCCCTGGCTATTCAGGACGCGTTGGAGTCGATCAACGTATACGCTCGCGTAATGTCTGCTTTACAAATCAATGCGATCTGCGAGGACTACATCCGACGTCGTGCCGTTCGCCACCTCGAGAAAGGCCGCGTGGTAATTCTCGCGGCCGGAACCGGTAACCCGTTTTTTACAACCGATACCGCCGCTAGCCTTCGTGCGATCGAGATCGGCGCTGATGTACTACTTAAGGCAACCAAAGTTGACGGGGTTTACGATTCCGATCCGATGGGTAATCCGGATGCGAAGCGATTCGAGACAGTCTCATATGATCAGGTATTGACTGATAAGCTTTCCGTAATGGACGCTACCGCCATAGTGATGTGCCGCGACAACAATCTGCCATTACGTATTTTCGACCTGACGCGTCCCGACGCTTTAGTTCGAGCAATGTCTGGCGAGGAAATTGGAACTATAGTTACTGCCTGATTAACGGCAGTAGTAAAAGAAGAGGACTGTAAATCGTGTTGGACGAAATCAAGAAAGACGCAGCGAGCCGAATGGCTAAGAGCGTGTCTGCATTGCAGCAAGAGTTGACAAAAATTCGTACCGGACGCGCACGCACGAGTTTGCTAGATCACGTTACTGTTGAATACTATGGTAGTCAGGTGCCACTCAGTCAGGTATCAAATGTTGGCGTGGAGGATTCTCGCACTCTGGTTGTGACGCCGTGGGAGAAGGACATGGTTCAGCCAATCGAGAAGGCAATCATGACATCGGATATTGGTCTAAACCCTATGTCCGCTGGCACCGTAATTCGAGTCCCATTACCAGCACTCACGGAAGAGCGCCGCAAAGATATGATCCGTGTCGTTCGCAACGAAGCCGAAGGCGGTCGCATCGCCATCCGCAATATTCGCCGTGACGCACTACACGACGTGAAGGAATTATTGAAGGAAAAAATGATTGGCGAAGACGACGAACGTCGTTCCGAGGTCGAGATACAAGGCATTACCGATAAGCACGTCGCTCAAATTGACAGTGTGCTGACCACGAAAGAATCTGAATTGATGGAGATATAAGGAGCTTCCTCCTTATAAATAATAAACTTAGTCGTGTTAGCCTCGCCTCCCAACCCATCAGCGAACAGCGATATGCCAAGGCATGTTGCGATCATCATGGATGGCAATGGTCGTTGGGCCAAAGACCGAAATCAGCCGCGACATTCTGGGCACCGCGCGGGTGTGATTTCCGTTCGGCAGTCGATTAAAACGGCAGCCGAGCGAGGTGTCGAGTGCCTGACTTTATTTGCATTCAGCAGTGAGAATTGGTCTCGCCCAAAAGAAGAAGTCAGCGGACTGATGAAACTCTTCGTCGAGGCATTGCGACGAGAGCTGGACGAGCTGCATTTTAATGATGTGAAGCTCAAGTTTATTGGGAATCTCGACTTGCTGAGTGCCAGCCTGAGAGGCAAGATATTTGAGGCTGAGCAGCGAACGGAGGCCAATACGGGTTTGAGATTGACTATCGCGATGGCGTACGGCGGCCGCTGGGACATTGTTGAGGCAACAAAGGTGCTGACGCGCCAAGTTACGGAGGGCTCATTACAGATAAACGACATCAATGATGAGATATTCGCGGCTGAGCTGCAGATGGCTGGAGTTCCTTATCCGGATCTGCTAATTCGTACTGGCGGAGAACAGCGCATTAGCAATTTTCTGCTGTGGGGTCTCGCCTATGCAGAGCTCTGGTTTACCGATGTACTATGGCCTGAGTTTGACCAATCGGTTTTTGATGAGGCGCTGTCGTACTACACAAGCAAGCAACGCCGGTTTGGACATACGGGTGATCAGGTAAAGGCGGTCGGATGTTAAAGCTGCGAATTATTACTGCGATTATTTCACTAGTCATTCTACTGGCCGTGCTTTTCGTTGTGCCGGCGATGGTTGCCGAGATCATTATTTTCATCGTACCTCTAGTCGGCGCCTGGGAATGGTCCGGATTTCTGGGCTTTAAATCGAACAATATGAGATACGGTTATGTCTTTGTAATAGCAGCGTTAATGGCTTTCACGACTTCCGTCTTGGGTGAGTATTCGAGTCAGGTTTTGCAAGTCGCCTGCGTCTGGTGGTCTGTTGCGTTCATTTGGACATTCTTTTTCCCAACAGCGATCCCGGTAATGTTTCGCTGGATTTGCGGTGCACTTGTATTGGTGCCGCTCTTCGTCGCATTGTTTGAGCTGTATGCCCTGTCGTCGCAGTTTCTGTTGCTCGCTTTGATTATAGTTTGGGCTGCAGATATGGGTGCTTATTTTGCAGGAACATATTTTGGGCGCGTCAAATTAGCGCCGAGCATCAGTCCCGGGAAAACGTGGGAGGGTGTGTTTGGCGGACTCGCCATGGTGGTACCTCTTGCATTTGTCTGGGCCCATTATGCGGACCGCGAAATTCTGGTCATTCTGCCATTCTGCCTCGCAGTCGGCGCACTGTCCGTGGTCGGCGATTTAACGGTCAGTATGTTTAAGCGCACCGCTGGGGTGAAGGACAGTGGCAAACTGTTTCCCGGTCATGGCGGTGTTCTCGACCGCGTCGATAGTATTGCTGCTGCGGCGCCGTTATTTGCCCTTGGTATCACCTGCCTGGGGTTGCTGTGATGGCCTGTGCAGCAATCATTCATGAACGAATAGATAGCGCTATCGAGAATATCTTCGGAACTGCAGCTCGTACAATCAGTCCACTAGGCACGATGACAATTTATGACTAACTTCCTGACCAACCTCGTGGCATTCATTGCTTTGATAAGCATTCTTGTCGCTGTGCACGAATACGGGCATTACATTGTTGGCCGTTGGTCGGGGATGAAGGTGCTGCGCTTTTCTATCGGTTTTGGCAAACCAATCTGGATGCGAAAGGCTGGCAAGGACCAAACTGAGTATTGCCTCTCTGCAATCCCGCTCGGCGGCTACGTAAGATTTCTCGATAGTCGTGAAGGGGTCGTTGAGCCTAGGGACGTCGGTCGAGCCTTTGATCAGCGGCCGATTCCAGCACGCATCGCTGTTTTACTGGCCGGCCCTGCGTTTAATTTCATTTTCGCGATTCTGGTCTACTGGCTGCTAATGGCAGGTGGCATTATGATCGTCAAACCAGCTGTAGGCGTGGTCGAGGCCGATTCTTATGCGGATCAGGCAGGCCTTACGTTCGGCGACAAAATCATCCGGGTTGGCGACGTAGCCGCGACCGAATGGGAATCAACGCTGGTCGCTATTTTGGGTGAAATGGTCGATGACGGTCGAGTACCTCTGACACTTACAGGAAGTGACGGTCGCGAACGACAAACAACTCTGCAGGTCGGAAACGACAAGACTCGGCTAACAGAGCCCGGTGTATTATTTGAAGGTCTTGGATTCGTGCCATGGCAGCCACCTGCAATCATCGCGGAATTACCGGAAGACGGCCCTGCTGTAAATAGCGGCCTTGCCATAGGTGATCGTATAACCACTATTGCCGGTCAAACCATCAGGAACTTCGAAGACCTGCGAATCGCGGTACAGTCGCGTGCAGGCGAAGAGGTTGTTATTGAGTATGCTCGAGAAGGGCAGCCCGGTGCGGTTGATGTCCAAATCGGTGAGCGCACTGTAGGTGATGCAACTCACGGCTACCTGGGTGTGGGCTGGAGCAGCGAGGGTGGAGAGGACTTCTATCAGCGAATTGTCTATACCCCGCTCGAGTCATTGAATTCGGCGATAAATCGTACGTGGATGTCGACAGTATTTACGGTCAATATGCTGGGCCGAATGGTGACCGGTGACGTCTCTATCAAGAACATTAGCGGTCCGATCAAAATCGCACAAATCGCAGGCGAGTCTGCGGAGCGTGGTTGGCGTTATTTTGTCAGTATCATGGCGGTTATTAGCATCAGTCTTGGTGTACTGAATCTTCTGCCTATCCCGGTTCTCGACGGTGGCCAGATCGTGTATCAGCTAGTTGAAGGCCTAAAAGGTAGCCCGATGACCGAACGAGCGCAGATTATTGGGCAACAAGTGGGCATACTCGCTTTGTTGTTGCTAATGAGCTTCGCCTTTTACAATGACATTTCGGGAATACTTGGTTGACCGAATTTCGGGCAGTCGATGCAAGTGGAATATATTGAAGATGAGAAAAACTCTATTCGCCATGTTGGCCGCACTGCCGCTTATGTCACTAGCGGCCGAAGAATTCGTTGTCAAAGATATGCGAGTTGAAGGCTTGCAGCGTATTGCTGAAGGCACTGTATTCAACTATTTACCGATAAACGTTGGCGATACTATCGATAGTGTCAAGGTCGCCGAAGCGATTCGGGCCATATACGAACAAGACTTGTTTGACGATATCGAATTGAGGCGTGAGGGCGATACTCTGGTAATCGTCGTGAAGGAGCGCCCATCGATCGAAAGCTTCACCATTGATGGTAATAAAGATATCAAGACGGAAGACCTGATGGGGGCGCTTCGCGAAGTTGGCTTAGTGAAGGGCCGTACGTTTGACCGCTCGGTGCTTGATAACATCGATATGTTTCTACGCGACAAATACTATGAGGGCGGCAAATATGGCGTCAAAATCGATACGACGGTAGCAGATCAACCGAATAACACTGTGCAAATCACAATCGATATAAAAGAGGGCGATCGCGCCACGATTCGACAGGTCAATATTGTCGGTAACGATATTTTTAATGAAAAAGACATTCGCTCCAATTTCGAACTGAGCACTGGCAACTGGTTGTCGTGGCTTCGCCAGGATAATCGATACTCAAAAGAGGCGTTAGAGGGCGATCTCGAATTACTGCGATCTTTTTATATGGATCGTGGTTACGCTGATTTTCGTGTCGATTCCACACAAGTCACCATTTCGCCAAACAAGGAAGACATTTTCGTAACGATCAATGTTCATGAGGGTGATGTCTACAAGATTTCTGATGTCAGACTAGTGGGCGAGATGGTTATTCCAGAAGAGTATCTTCGTGCTCAGATCCTCGTGCAGCCGCAAATGGTCTTCAATCAGGCTCTGCTGACAGCATCGGCGGACTTAATGCAGTTTTTACTGGGGGCTACGGGTTACGCCAATGCAGAAATTGACCCGGTCCCTGAACTGAATCACGAGACCAAGGAAGCGGCGATAACGTTCTACTTGGATGCGCAGAGCCGGGTGTACGTGCGAAACATCAATTTCAATGGTGTAACTGAAGTTGAAGATGAAGTGCTACGTCGCGAGGTGCGCCAACTGGAAGGCGCCTATTTGTCGAATTCCCTAATGGACCGTTCGAAGGTTTTGCTGCAGCGTCTGCCGTTTATTGAGCAGGGCGTCGATTACAGCACCTCACCGGTGCCCGGGAGTCCGGACCTGGTCGACGTCGACATCGATCTCGAATATCGAATGCCGGGTCAGTTTTCTCTCGGTGTTGGCTATTCCGGTTTACAAAAACTTCTCTTGAACGGTAATATTATTCACTCGAACTTTCTTGGATCCGGCAACCGGGTCGCAGTGCGGTTAAACTCGGGCCGCTACCAGAAAATCTACAGTATCTCGCACACAGATCCTTATCGAACGATGGATCGAGTATCGCGGACCGTGAGTGTGACCCATCAGGATATCGCGCAATTCACATCCGCGGCTTCCGATTTCTCGACGACCAGCTCCAGCGCGAGCGTCGACTACAGTTATCCAATCACCGATTATCAACGCCTGTCATTTGGTTTGAGCTATCAGCACTCTCAAATGCTTGCCTCGGTCAATAGCACGACGCAAGCGCAAGAATGGGTAGCCAACAATGGCAACCAATTTACAAAGGATATTGGGAACCGATATAGGTTCTCCGGTACCGAATTTACTAGTTTCGAGATGCTCCTCAGTTGGCAATTCGATAGCCGAAACGCCTCGTTGTTTCCGACGAGCGGTACGCGCCAGCAAGTATTTCTGTCCACCGTGATTCCCGGTAGTAATGTTGAGTATTTTCAGGCTCGATACCTTTTCACTAAATACATACCAATTACGCAAAAATGGATTATTCGACTGAATGCAGAGACTGGTATCGCCCAAGGTATGGGTGATACGACTGCTGCTCCGCCGTATAAACAGTTCTACGGTGGTGGTCCACAGTCCGTACGTGGGTTCAAAGAGTCCTACCTCGGCCCACGCGACAGCCGCGGGCGGCCTTATGGTGGTAATATGTTGGTTGCAGCTCAGGCAGAGCTTATAGTCCCTCTGCCGAAGCAATTTGCGAGCCAGGCACGGGCCAGCATTTTTTATGACTTCGGTAACGTATTCAATACTGGTGAGGTCACATTTACGGACAAGCTCGGGTCGCCGTTCGAATATAAGCCCGCCCTTAAAAATTTAAAAAGATCTGTTGGTATAAGTGTGCAATGGTTGGCACCAATGGGACTTTTCCGATTCAGCTGGGCGTATCCGCTTAATACTTATGAGAAAAGCGACAGATATTACGGAGATTATCTGGAAAGATTCCAGTTCTCCATGGGACAAGCGTTTTAAAGGAATGGGATACATGAGTTTTATGAATAAGCAGTTAGTAAAAGTAGCACTAAGCGTTGTTCTGGTCTTTGCAGTTGCATTGCCGGTTTCGGCTCAGGTAACGAAGATTGGCGTTGTTAGCTTGCAGGCTCTCGCTGAGCGTTCGCCGCAGACGAAAGTGGTAATGGATACATTGCGCGAAGAGTTCGCACCGCGCGAACGCGATATTATTGCGAAGCAAAAAGAAATCGCAGATCTTCAAGCAAAAACTCAAAAAGATCTGGCCGTGATGGGTGAAACGGAGCGTCGTAACGCCGAGAAGACCCTGCGTGATCTGGGTCGTGAGTTTGAACGTCTGCGTACTGAATATCAGGAAGACATTAATCTTCGGCAAAATGAAGTGTACGGTGAGTTGCAACGCTCTGTATTGAAAGAAGTTCAGGATTACGCAGAGGCACAAGGTTTCGATCTTGTTATTGGTGACGGCGTACTTTACGCCAGTAGCGCGGTCAACATTACTGAAGATGTGCTCAACGCGGTTATTGCCAATTATGATGCCGCTGCACAGTAAGCGGGCGTTAGACAACTAGCATGCCGGTCAGCCTTGGAGAACTTGCAGTAAGTATTGGTTGCGAGCTAATCGGGGACCCGGATGTTGTTGTCAGCGATGTTGCGTCGCTAGAGAACGCGACACCACAGTCACTGACTTTCCTTTCCAGTGCGTCCTATATCAAGCAGCTGCCTTCGACGAAGGCAGCTGCTGTTGTATTGAGAGCTGAAGAAGCCGACGCATGTCCTGTCGCGGCGTTTATTACTGACAATCCATATGCGACGTATGCCCGGATGGCGGCGTTGGTTCGTCCGGAAGCGTCGTTCGAGCCGGGGATTCACGACACTGCGGTAGTTTCTTTGTCGGCAAGCGTCGCACTGAGCGCACACATTGCGGCAAATGTGGTCATTGGTGAGAGGTCGATAGTCGGCAAGAATACCTTCGTAGGTCCAGGCACTGTTATCGGTCCGGACTGTCGCGTAGGTGACGATTGCCGTTTTGTTGCAAACGTGACCCTGGTAAAGCGGGTAGAAATCGGCGCTCGCGGGTTGTTTCACCCCGGCCTTGTGATCGGTTCCGATGGGTTTGGCAACGCCATGACACCTGAGGGTTGGGTCAAGATTCCGCAGCTAGGCGGTGTCAGCATCGGCGACGACGTTGAAATTGGTTCGAACACGACGGTTGACTGCGGTGCTATTGGTGACACCGTAATCAAGCACGGTGCGCGTATCGATAATCTGTGCATGATCGCGCATAACGTTCATATCGGTGAGCACACTGCACTCGCATGCCAGACGGCGATCGCAGGCAGCACGAAGATTGGTGATCGCTGTCTGTTTGCTGGCCGCTCTGGTGCGGTTGGGCATCTGAATGTATGTGATGATGTTATTGTGCTCTCGCGAGCCGTACTGACGAAGGATGTAACCGCACCGGGTACGTACTCGGGAAGCTTCCCAGCGGAGTTGGCGGACACATGGGCGAAGCAAGTTGCGCGCTTCCGCCGCCTTGGCAACTTAATTGCACGAGTTAAGAAACTGGAATAATGATTCATCCCACAGCCGTAATTTCTGATTCAGCGACAATGGCGGACGATGTTGAGATCGGACCATTCACCGTTATTGGCGATCACGTCGATATTGGCGGAGGCACTCGGATCGAAAGTCATGTTGTTGTGAACGGCCCGACGAAGATCGGCAAAGACAACCACATTTATCAATTTGCGTCGATTGGCGATGATCCGCAAGATAAGAAATACGCGAATGAGCCGACGCGGTTGACTATAGGTGACCGTAATACGATTCGCGAATATTGCACTATTAGTCGCGGCACCATCCAGGATGCTGGTGATACGTTTGTTGGGGACGATAATTGGATTATGGCGTACTGCCATATCGCGCACGATTGTGTAGTCGGAAACCATACCATCATGGCCAACGGTGCAACACTCGCCGGGCATGTGCATTTAGGTGATTGGGTAATATGCGGCGGTAACTCCGGCATACACCAGTTCTGCAAGATCGGTGCGCATGCATTCCTGGGTATGCATACGGGAGTCAATCGTGACGTGCCGGCGTACACGCTTGTGTCCGGTCAACCAGCCGTTCCCAAGGGCATCAATAGCGAGGGATTGAAGCGGCGGGGCTTCTCGACGGATCAAATTCGTAACATCAAGAACGCCTATCGGCTTGTTTACCGCAAGGGCCATAAACTGGCTGAGGCGATAGAACGGATCGAATCTGTTTTGGACGAACAGCAAGAGCTGCTACCATTTCTTGATTCCCTGCGTTCTTCGGAACGCGGCATCATCCGCTAGTTCACTGAGTATGAAGATCGGTTTGGTTGCTGGTGAGTCGTCTGGCGATCTATTGGGAGCGGGATTGATACGCGCCCTGAAAAAGCATTATCCCGACGCGATTTTCGAAGGCATCGCGGGACCTGAGATGACGGCTGCGGGATGTGAGCGGTGGGAGCCTGCGGAATCACTTGCCGTATTCGGACTCATCGAACCATTGGCGCACTTGCCGCGTTTACTAAGATTGCGAAAACACCTCATCAAACGTTGGACCGAGTCGCCACCCGACGTGTTCGTTGGTATTGATGCGCCCGATTTTAATCTGAGTCTTGAGACGAGACTGCGAGCTAGCGGAGTTAAGACCGTGCACTATGTGAGCCCCTCAGTTTGGGCCTGGCGTCAGGGACGAATCAAAAAAATTAAGAAGTCTGTTGATCTCATGCTCTGCCTACTGCCTTTTGAGGCCGCATTTTATGTGCAGCATGATGTCCCTGTGCGATTTGTCGGACATCCATTGGCAGGGCAGTTCGGTGATCAGCCAGACATCCAGGGGGCACGCCTGCAGTTAGGACTCGATGCTGACCGACCTACACTCTGTATTATGCCGGGTAGTCGCGCTGGTGAAGTGAATATGATGGCGGAGGTATTTCTAGATACAGCCGCCGCAGTTGTCGCTTCAGTAGAAGGGTTGCAGCTAGTGATTCCCGCGGCTAATGACGCCCGCTATACCCAATTAACAGATATTCTGGCGGCTAGGCCAGAGCTAGATATCAAGCTATTGCTTCAGCAGTCGCATCTTGCCATGGAAGCCTCAGATGCCGTGCTCTTGGCATCGGGTACCACAGCCCTTGAAGCCATGCTGCTGAAAAAGCCCATGGTGGTGAGTTATAGGCTGGGCGCGTTAACCTATAAATTACTGTCGCCTTTTATCAAAACGCCCTTTGTGTCTATTCCTAATTTATTGGCAAATAAGATGTTGGTGCCCGAGCTGGTTCAGGATCAGGCTGTGGTAAGCGAGCTGGCGCCTGCGGTGCTGGATGCCCTAGATCAAACCAAGCGTGAGGCTTTGGTGGCATCTTTTGACACCTTGCATCAACAGCTTGCGGTTGAATCTGGTGCGATTGCCGCAACTGCTATCGTCGAATTAGTTAATACCGGCAGTGCTTCTTGAAACCCTGGAAAGCGCCTAGGGGTGTTAAATGTCTGGCTGGCGTAGATGAAGTCGGACGGGGGCCACTAGCTTGGGATGTAGTGACTGCCGCTGTAATTTTACCTGCCAATCACGGTATTGAAGGTCTCGCTGATTCCAAGGCTCTGTCGGCTAGGCAGCGGGAAAATCTGTATAAAGATATTATCAGCCGCGCTGAGTGCTGGTGCGTTGGCCGCGCCACTGTGGCCGAAATAGATCGTTTTAATATATTGCAGGCCACAATGATGGCGATGCGCCGAGCAGTGATGGGCTTGAAAATACAGCCGGACTTTGTGGCTGTCGATGGCAACCGATTACCCCAGTGGGAATATAAGGGTGAAGCTGTTGTTAAGGGTGATGGGCGTGTTGAGGTGATTAGCGCGGCATCAATCATTGCCAAGGTTGTTCGGGACGCAGAGATGCAAGAGATGGACAAGAAATACCCCGGATATGGCTTTGCCAAAAACAAAGGTTACGGTACCGTTCAGCATCTTGAAGCACTGCAAAGAATTGGGCCATCGCCGATTCATCGGCGCACCTTTGGGCCAGTCCGAAATGAACTAGAACTAGAGCAATCTCCACTTTTTTAGTAGCCCTGAGTTAAACCTTTTTACAAACAGTAGAAAGGCCTTGAGTTAAGGCCTGCCAAGCATTACATTCCTTAGAATAACAACAATAAACTGATGGGAGCCGACAGCTTGAATTACGCAGAGATTACCGGGTGGGGCAAATACGCGCCGCCACTTCTTATGACCAATGATGATTTGGCAAAAATAGTCGAAACCAGCGATGAGTGGATATTTTCTCGCTCCGGTATTCGCCAGCGTCATTACACCCATGTATCT
>CAJXYT010000048.1 GCA_913063505.1 uncultured Gammaproteobacteria bacterium
AGGCCCATACCAATGCCCACGCCAAGTGCGCCGAGGCCAATCAAAAGTGCGACGGCAATCGCCGTTAAACCAATAACAGTTTCCATCATTTTCTCCTGCGGAGGACTAAGTCCAACTTATTGAATTTAAAAGTAAATATTCTTAATGTGATTCCGATGCCAAGCTTAAATATACTATGGTCAGCATCATGAAAATAAAGGCCTGAAGCGTGATAATCAGGACGTGAAATATCGCCCAGCCAACGTGAAGCAGCCCGCCACCGCCACCCAGCAACAAACCGCCGCTGAACATCGTCGCAATCAATATGAAGATGAGCTCACCCGCAAACATATTGCCGAATAGGCGCAGCGACAGTGATATCGGCTTCGCGATTAAGGCCACGGATTCAAGCAAAAAATTGAAAGCGATCATGAACGGCGCGGCGATGAGGCCTAGGCCCTTTGTCGGCGGTGCGATCGGATGCAAGGTCATCTCTTTGACGAAGCCCATTACGCCCTTATTCTTGATCGTATAAAAAATGATTAGGAAGAAAACGGCGATCGACATGCCAAAGGTCACGTTGACGTCGGTGGACGGAACGACCTTCATATAGGTGATGCCAGCGGCACTCGCAACTGACGGAATCCAGTCGACCGGTATCAAGTCCATGAAGTTCATCAGAAACACCCAGACAAAAATCGTCAGACCAAGTGGCGCGATCAAGCGACTTTTACCGTGGAAGGTATCTTTTACGCTACCGTCGACGAATTCGACGATGATTTCGACCAGCGCCTGAAACTTTGTTGGTTTGCCAGAAGACGTTTTCTTGGCAGCACCGCGAAACAGGACGACGAAGATCAGGCCAAGCAAAACCGACCAGAACATCGAATCAACATTAATCGCCATTGGGTTACCCGAACAGATATCCGCCGCGTTGTGGCCAACGTTCATCACCCACTCACCACTATCGGCCTTGCAGGCCTGGAGGTTCTGGAGGTGATGAGCTATATAGTCGCCCGTGGTTAAGGGGCCATGTCCGCCTTCAGCTGCCATTCGAGTTGTCCGTATCCTGTTCTTGTCGCATCAGGAGTCCTGAAAAGATCACCAACTGCGTCGTAATAAATCCTGCAAAAAGCGCCGCTGCCGTCAGCGGCTTAACCAGCGTGAACACCAGCGTGAAAAACAACACGGTGAGCGCCAGCTTACCTATTTCGCCAATCCAGGCCGCACCGACCAGGGCCTCTGCCCCTGGGTCCCTGCGCGGCGCCACTAGCCGTAAAGCCAAGAAAGCGTTCGGGATGATACAAATCAGGCTTCCGAGTGCTGCCGAGTAGCCAACGACCCTGCCAAAAAAAACCCAGAGAACTGCGGCCAAGCCCATACCAACCAAAAACTGCCACATTAGGACCCGGGGAATAGTGAGATCCATTTCTCTATGCCTCCGGCACTAAAAACGCCACTTCCATCGGGATAACCGGCAGTCGGTGGCGTCTGGTTTGATGTTTCCATGCGGACCTTCAAATAGCGTGCGCATTATAGTGGCAGCGCATAAGCAAGGCAACACAAATACCCTATATTCGATAGGGTATTTCGGGCCTCTTTTCCCTTTATTTCTATAGGTTTTTCGCGAATTTCCCCCAATGCGCCGCGGAACACATTTGAGTCCGCCTGAAGGCCATATAAATAGAGGGTGATTTGACAAAGCATTGCCACTCAATATATTTTTTAATTGCCAGTGAAGCCATGCGCACGAAACATTCCCTGAACGATGTTGTGAGGGAAATGAGCTTTACGTTGAGCTTTGACATTCGAGTTTTTAAAGGCCATCGAATGCGGCAAGATACAGTGCTTTTTGATATCAGAGGCCGTCATTCCAAGCATCATCCGTCGCATTTACTCTGCAAAAGACGATTCTGAGGAAAAGATGACATAAATGCCTGAATTACTTGATGTGCTTTAAGATACCGTCGAGTTCGTCGAGGCTGTTGTAATTGATTACCAGCTTACCAGCACCGTTAGCAGTGTGATCGACGCTGACCTTCGCGCCCAGCTTTTCAGAAATTTCAATTTCCAGACGTCGTATGTCGGCATTCTGCGCTGGCGTTTTCTTTAGGGGCGTAGCACTGCCGCCCTCCAGAATGCGCTTAACCAAGACTTCGGTCTCGCGAACTGACAAACCCTTTTTGACAACCTGTCGCGCCGCGTCGAATTGCTGTGTAGCGTTTGCGATGCCTAGAAGCGCGCGCGCATGACCCATATCCAGCTTTCGGTCCTCGAGCAAAGGCTTCACTTTGTCGGACAGGTCCTGAAGCCGTAGCAGATTGCTGACTGACGCACGTGAGCGACCCACCGCCTGAGCAGCCTCGGCATGGGTTAGATCAAACTCACGAATCAAGCGATCAAGGGCGCGCGACTCTTCCAGAGGGTTCAGGTCCTCGCGCTGAATATTCTCGATAAGTGCCATCGCGATGGCATCTTCGTCAGGAACATCTCGAATAACGGCCGGAATTTCGGCAAGACCAGCCATTTGCGCGGCACGCCAGCGGCGCTCACCAGCGATTATCTCATAGCGTTGTATGCCATCTTTTTTGGCTATTGGTCGGGCGACGATAGGCTGAACAATGCCCTGCGATTTGATGGACGCTGCAAGCTCTTCAAGCGAGTCCTGCCGCATGTTCACTCGCGGCTGGTACTGGCCGCGCTGCAAATGCTCTAACGGCAAATTCTTTAGCCCATCATCGCTCGGGGCGCTCACCGTTTCTGGTCGCGAAACGGTCACCATTGGCTTGGATAGCAGTGCATCGAGGCCGCGGCCCAGTCTTTTCTTTGGTGACATCTTAGGTCTCGAGCGCCGAACGCGCGCCTATGGTGGTCATACGGCTTCGGCCATGCGCTCATCTTCTCGTCGCAGCACTTCGCCGGCCAGGGCCAGATACGCGATAGCGCCGCGCGATGAACGATCGTGCAGCAATATTGGCAGACCAAAGCTCGGCGCCTCGGCTAAACGGATATTGCGTGGCACAACCGTGCGGAATACTTTTCGATCAAAGTGCTCGATCAGCTGCATCGACACTTCGTTGGAGAGATTGATGCGCGGGTCAAACATCGTGCGAAGAATGCCGTACATCTCAAGAGTTGGATTAACCGACTCACGAATCTGTTCAATCGTACGAAGCAAGGAACTCAAACCCTCCAGCGCATAGTACTCACACTGCATTGGAATCAAGACGCCATCCGCTGCCGTCAGCGCATTAACGGTCAACATATTTATCGACGGCGGACAGTCGATCAATATGAAATCATAAAGCCCAGCAACCGGTGCGAGCGCCTTCTTCAGCTTCATTTCGCGACCGATTTCCTGCAGCAAATTCACCTCCGCAAGCGTCAGGTCCTCATTTCCCGGAAGAACCGCAAATCCGGCCTCGGGCGCTGATACAATCGTATCGGCCGCGGACGCCTCACCCAGTAAGACCTCGCAAACGGAGTTCTCGACTTCCATCTTATTCACACCGCAACCCATAGTTGCGTTGCCTTGCGGGTCCATATCAACCAGCAATACACGCCGCTGCGTTGCCGCGAGCGACGCCGCCAGATTAACGCACGTCGTGGTCTTACCGACTCCGCCTTTCTGGTTTGCTATCGCTATAATTCGTGTCATTTGACCCTGCTTTATACGGTGATTAACGTCTTAGCAGCACAGCGTGCCGCGATCCTTCATCAAGACCCGGCACATTGAGCTCCGTTACTACGTGACGCCACGGCAATCTTAGTTGATTGAATTGCTCTAGTTCTTCTGTCGGGTAGCGACCTTTCAGTGCTACAAACACCCCGTCCTCTCTTACGTGATGTCCGGCAATCTCCACGAGTCGCGGCAATGCAGCCAGCGCTCGGGCAATCACGGTATCAAAGCCATGGCCGGGTGCATAGTCCTCGGCGCGGGACTTGACCGCGGAAACGTTGTCCAAACCGAGCAATCCTGCCGCATGTTCAACGAACATGACCTTCTTATTGTTGCTATCGAGCAGCGTAAAATGTCGCTCCGGTTGCACTATTGCGAGCGGCAGGCCTGGAAACCCGGGGCCCGTGCCAATGTCCAGCACCGACTTGCCTGCGATCAAGGGTGCAGCAACCACGCTGTCGAGCAGGTGCGAGGTAATCATCTCGTCCCTGTCCCTAATAGCGGTCAAATTGAACTTGCGATTCCAGCGCTCAAGCTCATCGAGCAGGATGCCGAGCTTCTCCGCCATGCCATCTGCAAATGGCTGATCCAGCCTGTCCAGCGCTTTTCGTATTGCTGCCGTCAATCGTCAAACGCTGCGAGAAGACCAAACACTGGCGGCAGAAGCGCCATCAATATGGCAACAGGCCTACGCGACGAGAAGCGCCATAAAGTCGTCAACAGCTGTTGCAGCGAGCTTTTCATAAGCTTTACGGAGTACATCAAGTTCATTCCATGTGCATATGCGTTCATGGTGGCACCCTACGTTGAAATTTTTACGACAGTCCGCCCGGTTACCGCGCCATCAATATAAGCCTGAAATGCGCCGGGCAGTTCATCGAATGAAATCGTGCGCTTACCTATCGTGTCAAGATGCCGCGGCTTTAGATCACCGCCAATTCTAGCCCATACAGTACGACGCAAGTCCGGCGGCGTATCGACCGAGTTAATGCCGAGCAGACAAACCGCCCGAAGAATAAAGGGCAACACAGTGGTGTTCAATGTCGCGCTCGCCGCTAGACCAATACTCGCAATATTGCCTCCATAGTTAACCGTCCGCGTAAGCCAGGTCAGGTAATCACCGCCGAGATTATCGATCGCGCCACCCCACTGCATTTTTTCCATCGGGCGCTTGCTGAGATCGACCTGATCTCGCAGCAGAATTCGGCTGGCGCCGATCTCGCGAAGATACGGCTCCTGGGTCGCTTTACCCGTTAGCGCGACGATCTCATAACCGCGGCCCGCGAGCATATCGATCGCGATACTGCCAACCCCGCCCGTCGCGCCAGTCACAACTATCGGACCCAAGTCCGGCGACTGATTGTTCTGCTCCATACGATGAATGGCGAGCGCCGCCGTATAGCCGGCGGTACCAATTTGCATTGCCTCTACTGCCGTCATTCCGTCGGGAATCACCACGAGACTCTTGCTATCGATACGTGCGTATTGTGAATATCCACCGTCGACGGTTTCGCTTAATCCACAACCATTAACGAGCACTTCGGTACCGGGCTGAAACTTCGCATCTTCGGAGCTAACAACAACACCTGCCAGATCAATGCCACCGTTAAGTGGGTATCGCCGAAGTATTCGGCCAGCTCCAGTCGCGGCCAGCGCATCTTTATAGTTGATTGTTGAATGACTAACGCGAACGACAACGTTGCCTTCCGTCAGGTCGTCGAGCGTTAGCTCTTGAAACTCCGCGACGATATTGCCGTCTTTTTCGTTAATTCGGAAAGCGCGAAAACTGTCCATTACATCCCCTGTTTTTTTAGTCTTTGTAGCTAGGAAATAAAGCCTTACTCAGGCGCTTTTTTTCAGCTGCCGCTTCTTGAGATGAACCAGAATTAGCGAAACGGCCGATGGCGTCATGCCCTCAAGGCGTGATGCTTGTCCGAGCGTTGCAGGTCGAGCCGCAACAAGCCTTTGCCGCGCTTCGTTCGACAAACCATTAACGCTTTCGTAGTCGATGCCTTCCGGAAGACGCAAGGATTCTTGCTTAGCCTGCTTCGCAATCTCCCGCTCCTGACGTTCGATGTACCCCGAATACTTGGCTTGTACATCGAGTTGCAGCGCTATTTGTTCGCGCTGCTCGTCGTTGGCCAGCGCACTCAGATCACCGCCGCCAACCCCGTCCATGGTGGTGACCTGACGGTAGTCGAGTTCAGGCCGTTTCAACAGCATCGCCGCCGTCGAATCGGCTGCTTTGACAAAGATACCCTCAAGACGCGAGCGCTCTTGCTCAACCGCCTCATACTTTGCGTTGTAAATCGCCCAGCGCTCATCATCAACCAGCCCAAGCTCGCGACCAATCGGCGTCAACCGCAAGTCAGCATTGTCTTCGCGCAGAGTAAGGCGATACTCAGCGCGACTCGTAAACATGCGGTAGGGCTCGCTTACGCCTCGCGTGATGAGGTCGTCGATCAACACGCCGATATAGGCTTCATGGCGCTCCGGGAACCAGCCCTCTTTATTTTGCGCTTGCCTCGCCGCGTTGATGCCAGCAAGCAGGCCTTGCGCGCCCGCTTCTTCATATCCTGTTGTGCCGTTGATCTGCCCCGCAAAATACAAGCCACTCACGTGTTTTGTCTCAAGCGTCGGCTTCAGATCGCGGGGATCGAAGTAGTCGTATTCAATGGCGTAACCAGGCTGTGTGATTTCTGCGCTTTCAAAGCCCGTGATCGAGCGTACGAATTGGATCTGAACCTCGTATGGCAGGCTGGTCGAAATACCGTTCGGGTATACAACGCTTGTCGTTAGGCCTTCTGGCTCGACAAATATCTGGTGCGAGGCCTTGTCTGCGAAACGAACAACCTTATCTTCGACCGACGGGCAGTAGCGAGGGCCGACGCCTTCTATCATACCGCTGTACATTGGTGACTGATCGAGCGCACCGCGAATAATGTCATGCGTCTCTTCGGTCGTGTTCGTTATATGACAGGAGATCTGCTGTGGGTGGTGGTGGCGCTCGCCAAGAAATGAAAACACCGGCGTCGGTTCATCACCTGGCTGCTCCTGCATCACTTCGTAGTTAAGTGTCTTACCGTCAAGTCTCGGCGGTGTTCCGGTCTTCAGACGCGCAACATTAAAAGGTAACGCTCGAAGCTTCGCGGCAAGGCTTGTCGATGGCGCATCGCCAACGCGGCCGCCCGCCTTTTCCGTTTTACCAATGAGGATCCGCCCTGCGAGGAATGTACCTGCGGTCAGTATCACGGTCTTGGCCGAAAACCGTTGTTCATCCTCAGTCACGACGCCGGAAACCCGGCCCCCCTCAAGAATAAGATCATCTACCGACTGTTGAACGACTGTCAGATTTTCCTGATTCGAAATCATGTTCTGAATCACACCGCGATACAGCTCGCGATCAGCTTGTGCCCGCGTTGCTCGCACCGCTGGCCCCTTGCTCGCATTAAGAATTCGAAACTGTATACCTGCCCGATCGATTGCTCGAGCCATGGCGCCGCCGAGAGCGTCGACTTCTTTTGTAAGGTGACCTTTTCCGATACCACCGATAGCCGGGTTGCAGCTCATCTGCCCCAACGTGTCGGTGCGGTGCGTGATCAACAGCGTCGATACGCCTGCCCGTGCGGACGCGAGACACGCCTCCGTTCCGGCATGGCCGCCGCCAATCACTATGACATCGTAGTTTATGGTCATGGGCTAAGGTGGTCAAAAAGTAACCAATCAGAGCCGCACATTTTAGTCTCTGGCCCACTTTTCCGCCATAGAAAATTTACTATTCTCAGGCCTTTCTCCAAGATACTTGGCTTTGCGCTCGGGTGTATCGCAAAGAAGACCCGCTGTGCTAAACACGGCCTTGTGCCCAGCCGATAGTTGACAAATCTGGGGGTTTGTCCAACATTGGGCCCTCCGTAGATAAGAATAATGACTATGGCTCTGTTCTCGGAACTTCGCCGCCGCAACGTATTCAAGGTTGCTCTTCTTTACGCTCTGGCCAGCCTGATCGTATTTTGGGTTGTCGGTGGAACGCTACTCGCCATTGGCGCCCCGGCCTGGGCAAATGAGTTTATATTCATGGTCATGCTAATCGGTTATCCGGTTGCGATGATCTTTGCGTGGTCTTACGAGATCACGCCTGATGGCTTGAAAAAATCTCTCGACGTTGATCAGACACAGTCCGTCGTTTTTAAGACTGGCCAAAAACTGAATGCCGCGATGGCGGTCTTTGCAGTACTTGGCGCTCTCGCCTTGGTCGGCGAGCGTTTGATGCCGACGTTTGAGCTTCCAAAAATTATCGAGCCGATCTTACTGCCACCTATCTACGAGATTCCCGACAAAGATGGCGTACCCGAAGAAATTCGCGCATACACCCTGGATAACGGCCTGCGTATTATCGTTTGGCCGGACCACGATATCCCGAATGTGGTGATGTACAACTTTGTGCGGGCTGGCGGGCGAAACGAGTACCCAGGCATTACAGGCCTGTCGCACTTTTTCGAACACATGATGTTCAATGGCACTGAACGACGTGCCCAAGGGGAGTTTGACGGGTCCATGGAGGCCGTGGGTGGCGCAAATAACGCTTACACCTCGAAAGATTTTACCGTTTATCAGGACTGGTTCCCTCGCTCGGCCCTCGAAACCATTTTCGACCTTGAGGGTGATCGCCTCGAGAACCTCGCTATAGACCCAAGCGTTGTCGAGTCAGAGCGCGGTGTCGTTTACTCAGAGCGCCGCCTGCGATACGACAATGACAACTTCGGTCGTCTTTATTTGGAAGTGAATGCGACGGCATTCATCGCACATCCATATCAATTCCCCGTCATTGGTTGGTCGTCCGACGTAGAGAGCTGGACGCAAGAAGACCTCGAGTCATATTTCCGCACGTACTATGCGCCGAACAATCTAACGATGGTCTTTACGGGTGATGTCACGCCTGACGAAATTTTCGAGCTCTCCGAGAAATACTTTGGCGGCATTGATGCGCAAACACCACCGCAAGTAATTCGCACAACAGAACCAGAGCAACTGGGTGAGCGGCGCTTACTTGTTAAGGTCGATACACAAACACCGCTCCTCCATGTGACCTTCCATGCTGGCAGCGCGACCGACCCTATGACGCTACCATTGAGCGTTCTTCTAAACGTTCTCGTCGGTGGGGAGTCCTCGCGCCTGCACCGAGCTTTTGTTGAGGAAGAACAGATCGCACTATCGATTGATGGTTTTCAGATGGAGGGCATCGACCCAGGGCTCGTTTATTTTTACCTGACACTCCCGCCTGGTGCAGACATTGCCGCAACCGAAGGTCGATTACTTGAGGAGCTCTTGCGTATCGCGGAAACCGGCATCACCGAAGCAGAACTTAACAAGGCGCGAAATATTATGATCGCCGATTTCTGGCGTGGAATCTCAACCATCAATGGTAAGGCGTCCGCACTAGGCAATGCCGAAGTTTTCCACGGCGACTACCAGCATGCTTTCAGTTTGCCGGATGATTTATCCGCTGTTAGCGCCGAGCAAATTCAAGCTGTCGCGGCGGCTGTTTTCGATCGAAACAAAATGACAGTTGGGGTGTTGCGAGCCAGAGAAGAGGGAGAGCAATAATGTCGATCCGAAGCTCGACTTCCTGCCTCTTGTTAGTCCTTCTTACGTCAGTCGCTTTCGGCGATGGCGTTACATTACCTGCCGCCGAGCGTGTCGTTCTCGCCAACGGCACTGTGCTCATTCTTAACGAAAGCCATGATGTACCACTGATCGGGTTGCGCGCGATTGTTCGCGGCGGTGCGGCGGCCGACCCTATCGATAAGCATGGGCTCGCAGCCCTGTTTGCGGACCTACTACAAAAAGGCGCGGGCGAGCGCAGCTCAGCGGACTTCGCTGAGGCCATTGCATCCGTCGGTGGTAAGTTGGACGTGGCCGTCGGCCTCGAATCTGTAAACATATCTGCAAGCTTCATGGCCAAAGATGCCTCGTTCATGGTGGAGCTTGTTTCCGATATGCTACTAACGCCCCTATTAGACTCGAAAGAGTTCAGTGCACTGCGCGACCGGTCGATCAACCTCATTAAGGCGGCGAAAGGCTCTAACCCGGGCCAGCTAATGTCGAGCTATGCTAACGCCTTTCTGTTTGGTAACCACCCTTATGGCAACCCCGTCGGTGGCAGCGAGTCATCATTGGCAAAAATTACTCACGGCGATCTTATTGCTTACTACGCGGACATGGTCGGCTCTGATCGACTGATTGTTTCCGTGTCCGGCGATTTCGAAATCCCAGCAATGCAAGAGGCCTTGACCACTGCCTTCGGTGACTGGCGGCCAGCAGCAAAACCCCTGCAAGAGCTCGAAGCTCCGCTATCTGCGGACAGCAGCCGTGTTTTCCTCATCGACAAACCGGGCGCAACGCAGACCTATTTTCACATCGGAAATGTCGGTGTCGCGCGTAGCTTTTCTGGGCGCGCTGAGCTCGACTTAGCAAACACCATTTTCGGTGGCCGCTTCACATCAATGCTTGTAACTGAGCTAAGAACAAAGTCTGGTTTAAGTTATAGCGCATCCTCAAAGCTTTCGCGAAACGCTCAGCCCGGCTCCGTGTTCATTAGTTCTTTTACTGAGACTAGCACCACGACCGCGGCGCTTGACGTCGCGTTAGCGACATTAAATCGTCTGCACGATGGCGGCCTTGACGAGGCGATGATCGCTTCATCTCGAAATTACGTGATGGGACAATTTCCGACCCGCTTTGAAACGGCGGGGCAACTTGCCGGTCACTTTGCGAGCCTCGAGGCTAATGGCCTAGACTCATCCTATATTAATGGCTATGGCGACAGCCTCTCGAGTGCAACAGTGGAGTCGATTGCGGCGGTCATTGATGCTGTCTATCCAGGGCCAGACGAGCTTGTATTTATCATTCTCGGCGATGCCAAGCTGGTCCGTGAACAAGTTGCGCCGTACGGACCGATTACGGAGATATCGCTCTCTCGACCAAGGTTTCACCCTTAGGCCACCTGCAAAAACCTCGGTCTTGCCAACTTCGGTTAACTTTATTTCTCTGATGCGGCGGTCGTGAAAATCATTCCAGTAAGCATCAACAACCCGACTTTATTTTGATCCGATGAAGCCATGTAGGCTGAGCTCTGGCGGCTATTTACCGATGCAAAACTCGGAAAAGATGCGGCCCAACAAATCATCCGACGAGACGGCGCCGGTAATTTCGCCTAATGCCCGCTGGCTGAGGCGCAGTTCTTCTGCCAGCAATTCGCCAGCATGGGTTTCATCGAGCGCCGTTATACCAGTCGAAAAATGCATGGCTGCCAGCTCCAGAGCGTGCAGGTGGCGCTTGCGAGCAGTGAAGGCGCCTTCCCCTTGGTTTTCATATCCCGCGCTCTTTCGGATATGTTGGCGCAGCTCTACCATGCCCTCACCCGTTGTAGCAGAGATCTGGACGATGTTCTGACCCGCCTCGGGCCGCGTTTCACAAAGATCCAGCTTATTCTGCACCTGGGTAATCGGCACGCCATCCGGTATTGCTTCGCCGATCGGTCCGGGCTCGAGGTCTGTTGCGTCCTGAATCCAAAGCACAGCGTCGGCGCTTTGTAGCGCCTGGCGCGCGCGACGAATTCCCTCGGCCTCAACACGGTCCGGATTTTCGCGGAGGCCCGCAGTGTCGACAAGCTCAACCGCAAGTCCGTCAATATCGATTTGCTCACGCAAGATATCACGTGTGGTTCCGGCAACCTCCGTGACAATCGCGGAGTCCTGGCCACTTAGGCGATTAAGCAAACTGGACTTGCCCGCATTTGGTTTGCCAATAATGACCACCTGAAAACCGTCGCGCAGTACACGCCCCTGTTGCGCCTGTTCTTGTAAGAGTGTGAATGCCTCGTCGCACTCTGTAAGCCGCCTAAGTAATAATTCGTCTGACAGGAAGTCAATTTCTTCTTCCGGAAAATCAATCGCTGCTTCCACATGCATTCGAAGGCGCGTTAGCTGATCTGCAAGAGCATCGACGGCTTTTGAAAACGCGCCTGACAAC
>CAJXYT010000049.1 GCA_913063505.1 uncultured Gammaproteobacteria bacterium
CCTCCCCACCCAGCGTCGCTGTTGAAAAGCTGATCGGCACCTCGCACGCCAAATTCGCGCCGTCCCGCTCGAAAATCTTGTGTTTAGTAACTCGCAGCTCGACATACAAGTCGCCTGCAGGACCACCATTTCTTCCAGCCTCGCCTTCGCCAGAAAGTCGAATACGATCACCATCGTCCACGCCAGCTGGCACTTTCACCGATAATGTTCGTGTCTTTCGAATTCGCCCACGTCCGTGGCACTCCTCGCACGGGTCGCTGATCGTAGTCCCGGCACCTTTACAGGCAGGACAGGCCTGCTGAACAGAAAAGAATCCCTGCTGCATCCTCACCTGCCCAACACCGCCGCAGGTTGAACATTTTTCGGGGGAAGTACCCTTTTTTGCGCCCGACCCGTCACAGGTGCCACAACCGACCTGAGTCGGTACGTCGATCTCAACGGTATCACCAGCAACAGCCTTTTCGAGACCCAGCTTCAGCTCATAGCCCAAGTCCGCGCCACGAAAGACCTGCGGGCCGCCGCCACGCCGTCCACCACCAAAAATATCGCCGAATACGTCACCAAAGATGTCACCAACTCCCTCGGCACCTCCGAAGCCGCCTTGGCCACCGCCGCCAGCACGAAGTCCATCATGACCAAACTGATCGTAAGTAGATTTCTTTTCGGAGTCCTTGAGAACCTCGTAGGCTTCTTTGGCTTCTTTGAACCTCTTTTCGGACTTGCCACCGTCGTCTTTATTTCGGTCAGGATGATGCTTCATCGCAAGACGGCGATAGGACTTTTTGATCTCGTCAGCATTCGCTGATTTCGAGACACCCAGAATTTCGTAATAGTCGCGTTTTGCCATTTCTTTCTTTTAGATTTCGGGCGCCACTACGGCGCCCGATATTTACAACATTTTAGATTCGAAGATCGTACTACGCGGACTTCGACGTATCGTCGTCTTTTTCTTCGTCTTTTTCTTCGTCTTTTTCTTCGTCTTTTTCTTCGTCTTCGCTTTTATCGACTTCTTCAAATTCCGCATCGACGACGTCATCCGCAGACTCTGCACCATCGCCACCATCGGCACTTGCTTCGGCGGCCTGCTCGGCATACAGCTTCTGAGCCAAACCGCTTGATGCTTCGCCCAAGGCTGCTGTCTTCGTATCGATGGCATCTTTATCATCGCTTTCGAGGGCCGTCTTCAAGTCAGATACTGCATTCTCGATCGCCAATCTCTCTTCAGATGATGCTTTCTCGCCAGCTTCAGCAAGCGTCTTTTCAGCAGCGTGAATGAGACCGTCAGCCTGATTGCGAGTGTCAACCAACTCACGGAACTTACGATCCTCTTCTGCATGAGTTTCCGCATCGCTCACCATTCGGTCAACTTCGTCATCGGATAATCCACTGGACGCTTTGATAACGATCGTCTGAGTCTTACCCGTTGCCTTATCCTTCGCTGACACGTTCAGAATACCGTTGGCATCGATATCAAATGTCACTTCGATCTGTGGCAATCCACGTCGAGCCGGTGGGAGATCAGCCAGATCGAAACGCCCCAACGACTTGTTATCCGCACCTCGCTCACGCTCGCCCTGCAGTACGTGAATTGTTACCGCAGTTTGATTGTCGTCAGCCGTGGAGAAAATCTGCTCCGCATTCGCTGGAATAGTCGTGTTCTTATCGATCAGCTTGGTCATCACACCGCCAAGCGTCTCAATTCCGAGTGACAACGGCGTGACGTCGAGCAGCAGGACGTCCTTGACCTCACCAGCAAGAACGCCACCCTGAATCGCTGCGCCGAGCGCAACGGCCTCATCTGGATTTACGTCGCGACGAGGTTCCTTACCAAAAAAGTTCTGCACTTCCTCCTGAACCTTCGGCATACGAATCTGGCCACCAACGAGAATCACGTCATCAATCTCATTAACTTTGAGGCCAGCGTCCTTCAGTGCCACTTTACAAGGCTCGATCGTACGCGCGATGAGATCCTCGACCAGTGACTCGAGCTTAGCCCGGGTCAACTTGATGTTGAGGTGCTTCGGACCACTGGCGTCAGCTGTGACGTACGGTAGGTTCACTTCTGTTTGTTGCTGCGTACTGAGCTCGATCTTAGCCTTCTCAGCGGCCTCCTTGAGGCGCTGCATTGCCAGCGGATCAGCAGTAATGTCTACGCCACTCTCGCGTTGGAATTCAGCTGCCAAGTACTCAATAACGCGCATGTCGAAGTCTTCGCCACCTAGGAACGTATCACCGTTGGTCGCGAGTACTTCAAACTGGTGCTCACCGTCGACTTCTGCGATCTCAATAATCGAAACATCAAACGTACCGCCACCAAGATCGAATACAGCAATCGTTGCATCGCTAAGTTTCTTGTCCATTCCATAGGCCAAAGCTGCGGCAGTCGGCTCGTTGATGATGCGCTTGACGTCGAGACCTGCGATCTTGCCCGCGTCTTTTGTTGCTTGACGTTGAGAGTCATTAAAGTAAGCAGGAACGGTAACGACTGCTCCGGTCACTTCCGCACCGAGGTAATCCTCTGCGGTTTTCTTCATTTTCATCAGCACGCGCGCAGATATTTCCGGCGGCGCCATCGTCTTGCCGTTAGCCTCAACCCATGCGTCGCCGTTTTCGGCTTCTGCAATATTGTAAGACACCATGTTGATGTCACGTTGTACGACGTCATCTTTAAATCGACGACCAATTAAACGTTTGACCGCAAAAAGTGTGTTCGTAGAATTTGTGACCGCCTGACGCTTGGCCGACTGACCGACCAGAACCTGATCATCTTTAGTAAAAGCAACGATCGAAGGTGTCGTTCGATCGCCTTCACTGTTTTCAATAACCTTGGGGGTATCGCCCTCCATAACTGCAACGCAGGAGTTCGTGGTACCAAGGTCGATACCAATAACTTTACCCATGTGAATACACTCCAAAAAAGTAATTAATTAAACTGGTTGTCTAGGTGGGGCCGGGTTCCGTTCTTTCAAGCAATATAAGCCACAATATTGGTAATTGAAGCTATTCTGCTGCAACGACTACCATCGCAGGCCTGAGCAGCCGGCCATTAAGTGAATAGCCTTTCTGTACAACAGTGACCACCGAGCCCGGCTCGACATCATCACATGGCTGCATGCTAATCGCTTCGTGATATTCTGGGTCGAATGGTTCGCCCGCAGGGTCGACCTCTTCAATACCAAATTGCTGCATCGTCACGCCCAGAATCTTCAATGTCGCTTCACTGCCTTCTAGCAGACTCTCAACACTTGTGGAGTCAGCAGCAGCGAGCCCCATTTCAAGGCTGTCGCGAACGACCAGCAATTCACGACTGAAACGCTCAAGGGCGAATCGATGTGCGTTCTCAATATCCTTTCTTGCCCGTTTACGAACGTTTTCGAGCTCCGCCGCTGCTCGCAGGTAACGATCCCAATTCTCTGCCGCAGTCGCTTCTGCCTGCTCAAGTTCGGACACTTCTTCGTCGGTTTCGATGGCCTTCCCTAATTCTTCGACGTCCGCAGCTGTCTCGCTCGCTGCCTGTTCCTCGATTTCTTCGTCTGGCCGATCTGCCTGTTCGTTCATTAATTCATTACTCCAAAACCATGTGCCGGAAGCCGATGCGGCTGCCGATGTTCAAATGACTTGCGAAGTTTGGGGGTGGAGCGAAAAATATCAAGCGCTTTAGCAATAAAATTGCCAGATTTCGCTAGGCGCTAGGTGTTCTGGTTAAGCGCAGTCTCGAGCAGTCGGGCCGTCACATCAACGATCGGCACAACCCTGTCGTACGCCATGCGAGTCGGGCCAATAACCCCCAATACGCCAATCGTATCGTCGTCCACATGGTACGGCGCCGTAATAACACTGCAACCGTCAAATATCTTGTAACCCGACTCTTCGCCTATGAAAATCTGCACACCATTAGCATTAATGCTGCGGTCCATAAGATCGAGGATCATGCGTTTTCGCGAAAATGCATCAAACAGACCGCGTAGAGTGTCGACGTCCGACAACTCCGCGAAATCCATCAGGTTCGTCTCACCAGCAACGACATATTTCTTATTCGGGTCTGAGGCGCCGTCCATCGCTGACTGAGTGACCGAAATGATTTCATGCATTGTCTTGTTCATCGAATCGCGCGTCGAATCGAGGGCCTGAAGCAAACTGCTGCGCACCTGCTCCATATCCGCACCAGCATAGTGCTCATTGATGAAATTCTGTGCCTGCTGTAATTCGGACGCCGAATAGTCTCGGTCGGTGTGCAGGATTCGATTCTGAACCTCACGGTCATTAACTACGAGAATAACCAGAATGCGTTTTTCCGACAGTGGCAAGAATTCGATCTGGCGAAAAGTAACCTGCGGTGGACGAGGTACCGTTACAACACCGGCCATGCTCGTGAATTCGGACAACATATTGGAAACTACGCCAACCATAGATTCCCGATCATCGGATTCGCCATGAATTTGCTCCTGGATCCTACGAATCTCACCCTCGTCCGGCTGTCGGTAACGAACCAGCGTATCAACAAACAAGCGATATCCCTTCGGCGTCGGTATGCGGCCTGCGGATGTATGTGGCGCCGATACCAGCCCCAGTCCCTCAAGATCCGACATGACATTGCGGATCGTAGCGGGACTGAGGTCCAAATCGGTATCTTTTGACAGCGTCCGTGAACCAACCGGCTGGCCGTCTCGGATATACCTCTGGATCAACACACGCAGCAGATGCTGGCCGCGATCACTGGGTATAGGATTGGATGTTTCAGCTGACATTCTGACTGAAACGCTAGCAATGGCTTGGCGGTGGGTCAAGGGTTTGCCACAATCAGCGTATGACTACATCATTTCAGAATATCGTAATCGTCGGCAGAGAAGAGGACCCGCGAGTCGGCGAGCCTTTGCAGCTCCTGTCACAGCACTTAACAAAAGTCGGAGCAAGCCTTTTGCATCGGGATGAAATCGATGCTGCCGATTTGGTGATTGCCATCGGCGGGGACGGCACGATGCTGCATGCCAGTCGTCTAACCCGCGAATCTGGCATACCTATCCTTGGTATTAACCGCGGGCGACTGGGCTTCCTAGCGGACGTAACACCCGACGAAATGATAACAAGTGTTGATCACGTGCTGGGCGGCAATTACACGACAGACACGCGACTCGTTCTTGAGGCGAGACTGCAGCGCGCATCCGGCAAGGATGAGGTTGCGTTCGCGCTGAACGATGTCGTTTTACAGCGACGTGAAACAGGGCGCATGGTTGATTTCGAAACACGCATTGCGAATCGCTACGTCAATACACATTCGGGCGATGGATTGATCGTCGCTACACCGACGGGCTCAACCGCCTATGCACTGAGCTGTGGCGGCCCCATTATTGAGCCTCATCTGGACGCGGTCGTTATCGTGCCAGTGTGCCCACATACGCTCACCGACAGACCGATTGTGGTTTCCGCTGATCGGCTAGTCGAAGTCACGCTGCTACAGCGCGACGAGACAAAAGCTGAAATTACTGTCGACGGATTTTCGTTGGGGGGTATTAGCCCTACCGACAAATTGCGGATTTCTGCCGCAAACAAGCGGGTTACACTAGTCCATCCACCGGGGTATGATTTTTACGAAATCTTGCGCTCCAAACTGTTTTGGGGTCGTGACAGCCGCAATAGAGATAAAGAAATTTTGGAGTCCTGACATGCTCATGAATCTGCAGGTCCGCGACTTTGCGATCGTCGAGAAAATCGACATCGAGTTTGATCCGGGCATGACTGTGCTGACAGGCGAAACCGGCGCAGGTAAATCCATATTGGTTGATGCGTTAGGGTTGGTGCTCGGTGAACGTGGCAGCGCACAGTTGGTTCGCGGGGGCGCACAACGTGCGGACTTCGCAGCAGCATTCGATATATCCAAACTTGAGCTTGTTGAATCATGGCTCAACGACAATGCGCTTGATCTTGATGGTGAATGCCTCTTGCGGCGCGTCATCAATGCTGATGGTCGGTCTCGCGCGTTCATAAACGGCAACGCTGTACCCGCGTCACAACTGAAGAATATCGGCAAGATGCTTCTCGATATTCATGGTCAGCATTTTCACCAATCACTTGGACACCGTTCAATTCAACGAGACCTACTCGACTACTTCGGTGGCCTTCTATCGCAACGAGAAGAGGTCGCTACAACCTACTCGGCCTGGGTTGCGGTTGCGGAACGACTAAGACTGCTATTGGACGCTGACGCTGACCGAGCATCTCGACTCGACTTACTTACGTTTCAAGTTCAAGAGCTCGACTCACTCGGCCTCACTGATGGTGAATTCGATGCGCTGAATGCAGAGCGCCAAAAGTTACAAAACAGTGGGCGTATAGTGGATGGTATAATAGCGGCTCTTGATGCGCTGATTGACAGCGAACGAAATAACGTCAATGACCTGATTGCTAAAGCCACTCGATCTCTCGGTTCGTTGTCAGTATTTGATCAAAGCTTGACGCCGTTGCTGGAAATGCTGAATTCGGCAAGTATCCAGATCTCTGAGGCTACAGAAGCATTGCGCCGCTACGGCGAAGAAATTGATATGGATCCGCAACGCCGTGACTGGGTTGAGGAGCGACTCGATGCGCTGCAGGCGACTGCCCGAAAGCATCGTGTCCCTGTCGGGGAATTACTGTCGTTACTGGTTCGACTTCGCGATGAGCGCGACGAATTAGCTCATTCTGAAGAGCGTGGTCGGGAGCTCGAAATACAAGTCAACGCGATGCGTGACGAGTTCCTGTACAAAGCGAATGCACTGTCCAAGGTGCGCCGCAAGACAGGAAAGAAGTTTTCGGCCGCGGTCACAAAAGCCATGACCGGCCTCGGTATGCCTGGCGGAGTGTTCGAGGTTTCGATCTCACCACTCGATGAAGATTCTGCCCGCCCTTACGGAATCGACAACATAGAATTCCTTATTAGCGCAAACCCTGGCCAAAAAGCACAGCCGCTGGCAAAAATTGCATCAGGAGGTGAGCTATCAAGAATGAGTCTTGCCATTCAGGTCATCGCTAGTGACGGTAGCGCTATACCAACTATGGTATTTGACGAGGTTGACAGCGGGGTCGGTGGTGGCGTAGCCGAGATGGTCGGCCGTAGATTGCAGGAAATAGGTGGGAATCGGCAGGTGCTGTGTGTAACTCATTTGCCTCAGGTTGCGAGCCTAGCTGATCATCACTTCAGAATCAGCAAAGTGACTGATGGAAAATCAACAAGAACAGCACTGCAAGTTCTTGGTAAAGACGAACGTATTGAAGAGCTCGCAAGGATGCTCGGCGGTGTAGAAATTACAGCCAAGACGCTTGAGCATGCTGACGAGATGCTGTCAGGAGCACGGCAAAAGCGCGCTTAACTAGCTGTCGGAAGGTTCTTCCTTAGTCTTAACGTACAGCACCAGACTGTGATCCAAGAGCTCAAAACCGTGTTTGTCCGCAATCTCATGCTGAATCCTTTCAATTTCCTCACTCATGAACTCGACAACCTCACCAGTGCCAATGACCACCATATGATCGTGGTGCTCCCCCTCATCGAGCTCAAATACGGAAGGACCACCTTCAAAATTATGTCGAGTCACAAGCCCAGCGGCCTCAAACTGCGTCAAGACCCTGTATACCGTCGCCAAACCAATATCCTCACCCACGCCAAGTAAGTGCTTGTAAATGTCCTCAGCGCTCATATGGCGAAGTTTAGCGTCTTCGAGAATATCCAAAATTTTAAGACGAGGTAATGTGACCTTTAAGCCGGCCTGGCGAAGTTCTTTTCTTTGCTGCATGAATTAGCTCTCACAGGTATGATGCGCGGGTATTATGACAATATGGCTGAACATTTTCAGCCTAAAACGCTCAGATGAATGCAACTATGCGTAAAATCACCCTGCTTTTCCTGTCTTTCTTAATGCTCGCTCTGACTGCCGGCTGCGTCTATCGCGCGGACATTTCGCAGGGAAACGTCTTCGATCAGGAAGATTTCGACCAGACCGAAATCGGCATGACCAAGAGTCAGGTGCGATTCCTGCTTGGTACACCGATGATCGACGATCCGTTCACGCGTGATCGTTGGGACTACGTTTATTACCTGAAACTTGCTCGAGAAGAGGCGAGGCAAAAGGGTTGGATATCCATTTTCTTTGTCGACGGCAAGGTAACTGAAATCCGCAGCGATCAATATTTATCTCCCGACCTCTGATTCGCGTCGGCACCAACCATCGTTCGACCAACCTCCGCCAACTGACGGCGCGCATCCCTCGGATCCAGCTCCAGCGAACGATATAACTCAATCCTGTCACCGCATTTGACCAGGGCATCAGGAGCCACTTCGCGCCCCCAAATACCCAATATTGCGCTATCGAAATCATAATCCGGGTATTCGTCACGTAAGCCGCTCTTTGCCAACAGCATGATCACCGTATCGCCATCTGTTGCCGAAACGCTCTTCAAAGACTGCCGCTCTGGCAGCGCAAGAACGATTTCGACTTCGAAAGTGGTCATTTAATAACTCACCCGTAGATCTTTTGCGCGCGCGACGTAAAAGACGAAATCAACGAATTGCATGTGTCTTCAAAGTAGCGGCCAAACAATGTGTCTGTTATTTGATTCTCGAACTCAAATTCGAGATCCAGCATGACCTTGCTACCGTCGGTACCCAGCTGTTCAAACTTCCAGCAGCCGGACAGATGGCGAAACGGACCATCCACCAATTCGATATCCATTGCGACTCCTGGCTGCACGGTATTTCTTGTCCGAAAGGATCTCTTGAGGCCGCTGCGCCGCAACTCGAGTGACGCCTCGATTACACTCCCGTCCTTAAGGTGCAGGACGGCCCCAGTACACCACGGCAAGAAATCCGGGTACGCCAGAAAATCCTCGACCAGCGCGTACATTTGCTCCGCCGAATACGGAATCAGCGCGCTTCGATTGACTTTCCGCATAACCTTCCTGCTAGGTGATGGCGTTAATTAAAATGAACAGTATTCCGATGGGCGCGATGAACCGGACAAGCACACGCCAAGCTTTATAGAGTGTTCCGGCGCTACCGAGTTCGTCCGCCGTGGAGTTCCTGCACATCACCCAGCCAGCGAAGACCGTGATCAAAAGACCGCCGAGCGGAAGTATGATGCTGCTCGTCAGATAATCAACATTATCAAACAATGTTCCGGCCAGAAATGTCGTGTCAGCAAGTACATTGAAAGAGAGGACCGAGCCAAAACCGATGAACCAAATCAAGCCACCAATCAACAGGCTCGCTTGCGCTCTGGTTTTATTGAAGTGCTCAACCACCCAGGCGACAGCTGGTTCCATCAGACCGATAGCGGAAGTCCACGCTGCGAAAGACAGTAGGACAAAAAATATTGTTGAAAAGAAAACACCACCGGCCATCTGACCAAACGCCAATGGCAGTGTTTGGAATACCAGGCCCGGGCCGTCGGCAGGATCAAGGCCGTTCGCGAAAACCAGCGGAAAAATGGCCAACCCAGCGAGAATAGCGATTCCGGTGTCTGCCGTTACCACGGCAGCGGAGGCACCCGTTATTGATGTGTCCTCGGGCAAATACGCACCGTAGGCCATGATCGCGCCCATGCCGATGCTCAGCGTAAAGAACGCCTGCCCCAGCGCAGCAAGTACGCTATCCCACGTCAGCGGACATTCAGGAGCCAATGTCATGCAGGACTCCGGAATACTAAACATGAAGGACAGTCCTTGGCCGAAATAACCAGAATTCATTGAGTAGCCAAGCAAGACCAGCATCAGAACGAGCAAGGCGGGAACCATGAATCGAACCGCCTGTTCCAGTCCGCGCTCCACGCCACGCGTAACAACGAATACTGTTAGCGCCATGAACAACGTGTGGCAAAAGCCGATGATTCGCCAATCGCCAACAAAATTCTTGAACTCGGCGCCAACGGCCTCTACCGAAGCACCGACAAATACCCCTGATGCGCTCTTCACCACATAACCGAGTGTCCAACCCGCGATGACGCTGTAATACGAGAGAATCAGACTGCCGCCGATAACACCCAGGACACCGACCCAACGCCAATGGCCAGAGCTGCCCTCTTCTTTACCGAGTAGCTCCATGGTTGCAACCGGATTTCGCCGTCCGCGGCGACCAATCAGTATTTCTGACATCATGACCGGCATACCAATGACTACCGTGCAAACAAGGTAGACAAGTACAAACGCGCCACCGCCATTCTGGCCGGCGATGTATGGGAATTTCCAGATATTCCCCAAACCAACAGCCGATCCAGTGACCGCTAATATAAAAGCCATTTTTGAGGACCAATGTCCATGGAGTGAGGCTCGCTTCCCCTCACCAGCCTGATTACTTAGCATGATTATTTTCTTTTATCGGCATTGAATATCGCGATTCTTATACAAAACCGAGTGCCTGACAACGCTTAGGGCCTATAATCCAAGGCAATCGAATCCGCCCGACAGGCCTATGAACGGACACTATGAGCAATAGGAAAGTAAAATCGACGCCCAGCAACGTCATTGCCGTGAATCGAAAAGCACGGCATGACTATTTTATCGAGGGCACTTACGAAGCTGGCCTGTCTCTTGAGGGGTGGGAAGTAAAGAGTATGCGTGAGGGACGAGCACAGATCACGGAGGCTTACGTGAACCTGAGAAAAGGTGAGGCGTGGCTCGTGGGCGCGCACTTTTCGCCATTGACTGCGGCGTCAACGCATATCAAAACGGACCCTATCCGGTCACGAAAATTATTGTTGAATCGCGGCGAACTCGACCGATTGACCGGCGCAGTAGAACGCAAAGGCTTTGCGCTGATCCCCTTGAACCTTCACTGGCACAAAGGACGCGCAAAACTGGACATTGGTCTGGGTAAGGGTAAGAAACAACACGACAAGCGCGCCGACAAGAAGGATCAGGACTGGGTACGGCAGAAGGCGCGAATCCTGAAAAAATAAATCCTGATACCCCGAATTAGTCCAAGCCAAGACAATTAACCTTGTTTTTCGTACGGTGGTCACTACACTATGCGTCACACGGGGGTGACATGGCTTCGACGTGGGTCGCGAAACTCCGAGTGCATGCCGAGGGACAGAGTACCTCGTAAATCCAACTGTAAAACTTATAGTTGCCAACGAAGACAACTACGCTCTAGCTGCTTAAAAACCAGTTTAGTGCCTTCTGCCCGGTGCGTGCCTATGCGCCCGGATCCCAGGAGTCATCTACATAGGACCGCGGTGAAGGCATGTTCAGGGCTAGATCCGTTAAAACCTTACTGAACTGGCTGTAAGTTTTCCCTGCCCGTCGGGTAGCCTACAGTGAGATTAAAGACGGAATAAGCATGTAGACCTCGTAGCGTAGGGCTTGCGGACGTGGGTTCGATTCCCACCACCTCCACCACATTAACGTCCAGTGAGATTCAAAGCCGTCCAAGTGACGGCTTTTTCTTGCTATAAAACATTAACTATAGGTAACTTAAATAGTCCATGGCGCCGGCGTATCTCCATCTATTTCATATTGTTCTAAGGCGGCTGTTAGCTCTGAATATTCGATCATTTCTGCTCTAGCAAGTGCTTCAATAGCAGCGATAACAATACTTTTACTATCTACTTCAAAGAATTTACGAAGTACGTCTCGTTTGTCACTGCGGCCAAAGCCGTCAGTCCCTAGGGCTACGAGGCGCCCCTCTAAATAGGGGGCGATTAATTGA
>CAJXYT010000050.1 GCA_913063505.1 uncultured Gammaproteobacteria bacterium
GTCGAACTCGCCTTGATCGCGCAAAAAATTGATGTTGATGAAGAGCTCGATCGACTGGAGAGTCACCTAGTTGAGATTCGCGACGCGCTGATCGACGAGAAGGCGGTAGGCAGGAGACTCGACTTCCTGATGCAGGAACTCAACCGGGAAGCAAACACACTTGGATCAAAATCGGCGGACATTGAGACGACCAAGGCCGCGGTGGACCTAAAAGTCCTGATCGAACAAATGCGCGAGCAGATCCAGAATGTCGAGTGACAAAATAGACACGGCGGCAAAACTATTTGTGTTCGCAGCACCATCCGGTGCTGGCAAGACAACACTCGTGCACGCTGTAGTAACTAAGCATCAAGACGACTTGCGGTTTTCTATTTCATACACAACCCGCAAACCGCGCTCCAATGAGGCAAACGGGGTTGATTATGTGTTTGTCGATGTCGATGAGTTCATGCGTTTGCGCGACGCGGGTGAAATGCTCGAGCATGCTCAAGTTTTCGACAACTACTATGCGACAAGTCGGAGTCAAGTCGAGAATCACCTTGCGGAAGATCGCAGCGTGGTTCTTGAAATTGACTGGCAGGGTGCACAGCAAGTGCGTGAGTCGATGCCAGACTGCGTTACGATTTTTATTCTGCCCCCGTCCATCGCCGAGCTTGAGCAGCGCCTGCGCGGCCGTCGCACCGACAATCCTGAGGTTATAGAGCGCCGACTGCGGGATGCAAAGAGCGATATGGCGCATTGGGATGAGTTTGACCACGTCATTATTAATAACGACTTGGATGAGGCCATTGTTGCTCTTGAAGCCGTCTTGACGGGTGCGGGAGAAGCATCGTCGTCAAGTAATGGTGAATTGCGTGCAACAATTCAGCGGATTATCGACTAAGCACTTAGAACATCTGGTTATATATACTCGTGTTCAACCTTTGTTCTGACTAGACTCCCCAGCCTCACATAAGGGGCTCACCCCAATTAAGGACTCTGCAAGATGGCTAGAATTACGGTTGAAGATTGTCTCGATCACATCCCAAACATTTTTGAGATGGTATTAGTTGCCGCCAAACGCGCTCGACGCGTTGCTCATGGCGCTGACCCGATGGTCGAGCTTAAAAATGACAAACCTACCGTTATCGCTCTGCGCGAAATTGCAGATGGCCTAGTCGATCCCTCAATACTCGAAGAAATCGATGCGCCGGCAACCGAAGACTTGCTGCAAGCCGAATTGTCCGAAGACGTTTTACCTGTTCGCGGGATCTCCGCCGGCAACTAGTACGTCCCGAGCGGTCAGGGAATGGGGTAGCCAAATACGGCAGCGACACAATCACTGCTCCACGGGTATGATCCGAGTATGGACTACACTGCAGCAATCTTGGCTAAACTACCGGGCGCGAATAAGCGTGACCACGGTGTGCGTCGCCTTGTCGAAACGCTGCAGGCCTATCTACCGGAAGACCAACTCAAGACCATAACGGCCGCTTATGAATTTGGCGCGAAAGCGCATGCCGGACAATCTCGTAAGACGGGCGAGGCGTATATCACTCACCCTGTCGCTGTCGCACAGGAACTCGCCGAAATGCGGCTCGATGCCCAGGCGATAACCGCTGCTATTTTGCACGACACGGTTGAGGACACTACTGCATCGCTCGACGACATCTCGGAGAAGTTCGGTAGCGAAGTTGCGCTGCTGGTCGATGGTGTCAGCAAGCTGGATCAAATCCAATTTCGCAGTCGTGCAGAGGCTCAATCCGAAAGTTTCCGGAAAATGATGCTCGCGATGATCGAAGACATTCGCGTCATCCTCGTCAAGCTCGCCGACCGTCTGCACAACATGCAAACACTCGGCGCGATGCCCACTAACAAGAAGAAGCGCATCGCCAGAGAAACACTCGACATCTATGCACCGATCGCCAACCGCCTCGGTATCAATCGACTCAAAGTGCAACTGGAAGATCTCGGCTTTAAACACCTCCATCCATTTCGATATCGAGTGCTCGAAGCTGCCCTTAAGAAAAGCCAGGGCAGTCAAAAACAGATCGTAAAGAAGATCACCGAAGAATTCGGTGCAGCAATGGCTGACGAAGGCGTCGAAGGTGAGGTCGTCGGCCGACAGAAACATCTTTACGCCATCTACAACAAGATGGCGACGAAGAAGCGCCAGTTATCCGACGTTGTCGATGTATACGGTTTTCGAATTATTTGCCCTGACGTGGGTTCCTGCTATCAGGTGGTCGGCATCGTGCACGGACTCTACAAGCCGATGCCGGGGCGATTCAAAGACTACATCGCCATTCCGCGAATCAATGGCTACCAGTCGTTGCACACCACGCTGTTCGGCCCGAAAGGCCTGCCGCTAGAAGTACAAATTCGAACGCGTGATATGGACCGTTTGGCGGAGTCCGGTGTTGCATCTCACTGGATCTACAAAGCCGACGAAAAGTTGGATACAAGCCCGCAACGTCGAACACGTGAGTGGCTATCAAATCTTGACGAGCTGCAACAGTCAGGCACGTCGGAAGAGTTTCTCGAGAGCGTCAAGGTCGACCTGTTTCCAGACAAGATATACGTCTTTACACCCAAGGGTGACATCATGCCGCTGCCCAAGGGCTCGACAACAGTCGACTTTGCATACGCGGTACACACCGACGTCGGCGACCGCTGTGTAGCTGCGAAGGTCAACCGCGGCCTGGTGCCACTGCGTACAGAATTACACAACAGCCAGACTATCGAGATCATTACCGCCCGAGGCGCGAAGCCAAACCCCAACTGGCTGACGTTTGTAAGCACAGCAAAAGCTCGAATGGCCATCCGACACCACATGAAAAACCTTCGCTCGTCTGAGTCGGTCGATCTCGGAAAGCGCTTACTTGACCGGTCACTCAAGGACATCGGATCGTCGTTGCGCAAAGTCGGTAAAGTACGTATCGCCGAAACACTGGAGGAGTTTGAACTTAACAACAACATCGAGCTATTTGAGCAAATCGGTTTAGGTGAACGACTCGCTCCGTTGACGGCTCGTTTTCTGACAGGAGTAAACGACGAGGGCGAGGGCTGCGAAAACACGACGAGCATGACTATTTCCGGCACCGAGGGAATGGTGATTAGCTACGGAAAATGCTGCTACCCGATTCCAGGCGACGACGTAATGGGGTACCTGACCGCTGGCCGAGGCGTCGTTATCCATCGTAACCAATGTGGCAACTTGTCGAACTTTCGAAAGCAGCCGGATAAATGGATCTCTGTGAACTGGGAAAAGAATATTGAGCGCGATTTTCTTTGCCAAATACAGACAGATACAAAGAACAAACCAGGCGTTCTCGCGGAGGTTGCAGCAACCATCGGTGATTGCGGTTCTAATATCGAGCAAGTCGAGGTGCTTGGGCGTCACGAAGATTGTTCGGTGCTTTCGTTCTTACTGCTGGTGAAAGATCGCGTGCACCTCGCAAGCATTATGCGCAGCGTCCGCAACATGAAGAATGTCATTCGTATTTCGCGCGACTGTGCATAACAATTGGGAAAACTAAGTATGAGCAAGAAAGCTATTCACACTGACAACGCACCCGCCGCTATTGGAACGTATTCGCAAGCGATCGAAGCCGCTGGGCTTGTGTTCTTATCCGGACAAATTCCGCTCGTTCCAACCACGATGGAAGTTGTAGATGGAGACTTCGAGGTGCGCGCAAGGCAAGTTTTCGAAAACTTGCGGGCCGTTGCTGAAGCCGCCGGTGGCAACTTGAACAACGCGGTCAAGATTACCGTGTTTCTGACGGACCTCACTAACTTTGCAACGGTGAACTCCGTGATGGAAGACTTTTTCGAGCAACCGTTTCCAGCACGCGCCGCCGTGGGCGTAGCATCTCTTCCGAAGGGCGTGGATATCGAGGCAGACGCAGTCCTTGCAATCTGATTCGCCGCTAACTGCTCTGAAAGGCGTCGGTCCGGCGCTCGCAAAAAAACTTGAGAAACTCAATCTCAATCGGGTTGATGATCTGCTATTTCTGTTACCGCTGCGGTATGAGGATCGTACACAGCTCGTAGAAGTCGATACGCTGGAAGTCGGCGCTCGCTGCCTAGTCTCTGGCGAAATTCTGCTTGCCGAAACTGTCTTTCGCGGACGGCGAAATCTGTTAGTTCGAATCGGCGACAGTAGTGGTCAATTGACGTTGCGCTTTTTCCATTTTTCTCGACAGCAGCAAGCACAGTTTCAACCCGGCTCTCACGCAACCTGCTTCGGAGAGGTTCGTAGAGGACAGTCCGGTTTCGAGATGATTCATCCTGAGTACCGTATCACGCGGGAGAGGCAGGATGCTGCGACGACGGACTCACTAACACCGATCTATCCGGCGACTGAGGGTGTACAACAAGGTCGCTTGCGAAGCTTAACTGACCAAGCCCTGCGATTGATGCAAGCCGCACCACCCGAGGAGCTGCTGCCCAGAGAAATCACTAAAAAACTCGGCATGCCTTCGCTCGCAGATGCCATTAATTATCTGCATCGCCCACCGCCCGACGCTGATGTACAACAGATGCTCTCCGGTACTCATCCGTGTCAGCAGCGCCTCGCGTTCGAAGAGTTATTGGCGCATTACCTGAGTTTACGGAATCTACGCGCGCTCACTGCGGCCGAAGATGCGATAGCGCTAACGGATGGCAATGAGGATGTTAGCGGGTTCGTGAGTGAATTGCCGTTCAAGCTAACGGGCGCCCAGGATCGCGTAGTCAGCGACATATTGTCGGATCTCGCGGAGCCTCATCCGATGATGCGATTGATCCAAGGCGACGTCGGCTCCGGCAAGACAGTCGTCGCGGCTGTGGCTTGTTTAAAGGCTATTGCCTGCGGCGTACAAGCAGCGATCATGGCGCCGACGGAAATTCTTGCAGAACAACACTGGCGCAGTTTCTCAGACTGGTTTCGACCACTGGGGATTACACCCGCATGGTTGAGTGGTAGCCAACGGGCAGCACTGAAACGTGAGTCTCTGCAATCTATAGCGGATGGCAGCGCACAGTTAATTATCGGCACGCATGCTTTATTTCAGGAAGGCGTTGATTTTCATCGCCTTGGTCTGGTCGTCATTGACGAGCAACATCGCTTTGGCGTCCACCAGCGAATGGCGCTGCGGGACAAAGGCAGTTCTGAAAACGGCCGCCCGCATCAGCTGGTCATGACTGCGACACCTATTCCACGAACATTAGCAATGGCGGCTTACGCTGACCTCGATACCTCGGTCATTAATGAATTGCCCCCTGGGCGTCAGCCAGTTTCGACTGTTGCTGTACCGGAAACTCGACGCAGCGAGGTTGTGGAGCGAGTCCGATCCGCCTGTGCTGCCGGACAACAGGCCTATTGGGTGTGTCCTCTGATAGAAGAGTCCGAAGTGCTCGACTATCAGGCGGCCGCGGCAAGCTATCAAATGCTAACTGAAGCCCTACCTAAACTGCGAGTTGGTCTCGTGCACGGTCGTATGCGGCCTGTGGAGAAGGAGCGCGGTATGAGGGCCTTCAAAGAAGGTCTGATCCAACTGCTAGTCGCGACGACTGTGATCGAAGTCGGGGTCGACGTGTCAAATGCGAGCCTGATGATTATCGAAAACGCCGAGCGTATGGGGCTGTCGCAACTGCACCAACTTCGCGGTCGCGTTGGTCGCGGTGCGGCTCAAAGTCATTGCGTATTGCTTTACAAGCCGCCGTTAGGTCGGATCGCCAAGGAGCGGCTTGCTGTCCTTCGGGATACGAATGATGGCTTCATAGTCGCACAGCGCGATCTCGAGTTACGTGGGCCTGGTGAATTGCTGGGCACCAAACAGACTGGGCTGCCGGATTACCGAATTGCGGACCTTGCTAGGGATGCTAATTTGATGCCGCAAGTACAAATAAGTGCGGAAGCTATTCATAAAGAATCCGAAAGTCACGCGGCGGCCATCGTGCGTCGATGGCTCGGTGACGCCAGTCGATATGGGAAAGTGTAAACTTCACACTATGAAACAGATTCTCGCGCCGGAACTAGTCCGCCAGCTCCGCAATTATGGCAAGCTCATGCGCATCGACAAGCCGATTGGAATCTGGCTACTGTTGTGGCCCACGCTATGGGCACTTTGGCTTGCGGGCAAGGGCGCGCCGGATCAGAGTCTATTTGTCATATTTGTACTAGGTGTAGTCACCATGCGTTCCGCAGGTTGCGTGTTGAACGACTACGTCGACCGCAAAATTGACCCCTACATAAAGCGCACCCGTGGCCGGCCCATTGCCTCTGGCGCGGTAGCACCTCTGGAAGCATTAATTTTGTTTGCCGCCTTAAGTCTTATCGCTATCGGTCTGGCAACGATGCTGAACGGACAGGCTCAGTTACTCGCCGTTATCGCGGGCGGTCTGACCGTCGCGTATCCATTCGTGAAGCGTTACTTCTCTATTCCGCAATTTATGTTGGGCACCACCTTCGGTTGGGCTGTGCCGATGGCATTTGCCGCGGAGACTGGAGGCATACCGGAGCTCGCCTGGCTCGTGTTTGGAACGGCCGTGATCTGGGCCGTAATTTACGACACATTTTACGCCATGGTTGATCGCGAAGATGATCTGAAGGTTGGCGTAAAGTCGGCTGCCATTTTGTTCGGCGATGTCGACCTCTTTGTCATTGCGGGACTACAGGGCCTGATGCTCTTGGCGCTTGTTATGATTGGCTATCGTGCCGAGCTTAGTGCCTGGTATTACGCTTCCGTTTTCGTTGCCGCCGGACTCATGGCATATCATCTCTGGCTCGCTCGTGACCGACAGCCGGAAGGCTGCTTCGCTGCCTTTCTGCACAATCACGTTATTGGTCTAGTCGTGTTTGTTGGCTTGCTGCTGCACTACACTTTCAATCCGAGTGTCGCCTAGTGTCGAGCGTGGAGAAATTGACTCATGAGGCTCAGCAAACGGTCACGAATATATCTCCAGATTCTACAGACGAAAAAATACGCAACTTTGGGGCAGAAAAAGGTCGAGAATCCACATCGCTCCAGAATGAACGCGCTGCACGTAATTCACCTGATTCAATTCCGGGCTATATGTCATAAAAGCGTGCTACCTTTTCGCCAATGCTGAACCGCAAACACATCCGCCGCCGATTCGAGCGTGTCGCGAGTCGATTTGATAGCGCAGATTTTGTGCATGCCGCGACACGTGAAGGCCTTCTTAGCCGGCTTGAACCCGTCCTAATTGAGGCCAAGACAGTCGTCGATCTCGGCGCTGCGACGGGCTCCACGGGCCAGGCCCTCGAAAAGCGTTTTAAGAAGGCCCGTGTCATCTCAGTAGACATTGCCCATAGCATGTTGTGCGAGGCTAGGAAGAAGAAGTCGTGGTTGTCCAGAGCCTCTTACGCTCAAGCAGATGCGGTGGCTTTGCCGTTTCGAAACGCTTGCGTTGACCTGGTGTTCGCGAACATGCTGCTGCCCTGGCTCGACGACCCAACACCGGTCTTCACGGAGGTCGCGCGAGTCTTACGAAAGGGCGGTGTTTTCGCTTTCACCACTCTCGGCCCGGACAGCCTTCGGGAGATCGCCCGAGCTTGGAGTCAGGTCGACGCCGAAGCGCACGTGAATCGATTTGCCGATATGCATAATCTGGGCGATGGCTTGGTAAATGCAGGACTTCGTGATCCGGTAGTGGACATTGACCGTTTATCCGTCAACTACAAGAACAGCGAAAGACTATTCGCTGATCTGACGAACAGTGGTGCCCGCAATACATTAACAGCGCGAAGTCCGGCCCTGACAGGAAAAGGGCCGTTTGACGCCATGGTTGCCGCTTTGACTGATGCTGACAGAGGCAACATAACGCTGAATCTCGAGTTGATATATGGCCATTGCTGGGGTTCCGGCCCTAAAATGGACCCGGATAATTACCGTATTGACGCTACTCAAATACCGCTACGACGCTCCTGATTAAAACCAAAATGCGGGCGGTCTCGTAAGCTCTTAAAAACAAGAGATTCACCCTAGGCATAGTCTCTTAACCCACATTGCATGGCCGACTCGATTTGAGTACACTTCGCGAGCTTTTTGGGCGGGAAGCCCAGTCAAAACGACCGATAGACGAATTCTCGGTATTCCCGGGTCATTCAAGAACCCATCGGTTCGAAGTCGTCACATCCGGAAAATATTTTAGGATACGACTAGAAACAGAATCAGGGTTGTAGGCAGCGACACCCTGATTTGCAGGGCCTTCAGAACCTTCTTAGAATCAGACTCATCGCGCGACAGGTGGAAAAGGGCTGCGCCGAGACTGATAACTATCGCTGCCAATAGAACGAATATGATGATTTTCATTCGGAGAGTATAGTTTGAGCGACCAGATCAAAAAGCCGTTACCAACGTGGCTGCCTCTGGTCGTCGGTGTGTTTCTCGTCCTGCAGTTTGCCGGCCTTAGCGCATGGCAAGTTTCCCGCGGCCTCGAAAAGCGAGCGACGCAACAGACGTTTCAAGCTGAGTCGATTTCCACCACTTGGCATAACGGCATGGAAATTCGCTCTTTTCAAAGCCTGAGTGTGAAGGGCCACTACGACAGTGAGCATCAGATCGTGCTCGATAACATCATTATCAACAGTCGTTATGGCCATTACGTCCTTTCGCCTCTCGATGTCGGCGCCGACGCGCCTCTTCTGCTAGTCAATCGCGGCTGGATAGAAAAAGGGAGTAGCAGTTTTGACTACAGTCGTCTGGACTTAATCGACGGTGAGGTGGACATTCGCGGTCGCGCTGGATCGCTGCCCAAGGCAGGATACAAAATGGGTGAGGCATTCGCGGTCGCGAGCACCTGGCCTAAGCACGCAGTATACCCGGCGGCGGCGGAAATCGCCGCCGAGTTAGGTCGCGAAGTTCAACCATTTGTATTATTACTGGACCACAATGAGCAAAACGGCTTTCTCCGATACTGGGTGCCCTCTGAATTTGGCCCCGGAAAGCATTTCGGCTACGCACTACAATGGCTCGCGATGGGCGCGGTTCTGGCCGGACTGCTGGTCTGGAACTACCGCAAAAAGCGATTGATACATGAGTAAGAAGAAAACTACCTGGGCACGCGTGCAGATGCTATTGATCGCCTCTGTATTCTTCGGGCCTCTCGCCGTAGCGACGTGGATGTACTACGGCGGGCATCTTCAGCCGAACGGGCAAACCAATCATGGTGCCTTATTGGAGCCAATCGTCAATATCGTTGACGAACTTCCAGACGCAGAGATCATCGAAAGTGGAGACGGATTCTGGGTGCTGATTTACCCGAATGAGTCCGAGTGTCTGGAGGACTGTCGAACAGCACTCTATACGGTTCGACAATCTCGCAAAATGCTCGGCAAGGAAATGGATCGCCTCGTGCGAGTCTTCTTGCACGGCGAATCACTGCCAGATACAGTGTTTCTCGCCGATGAGCATATAGGGCTCATAACAATGCGAGATTTCGCTCTCTCGGCATTACTCGGTAACAAGAAACCTGCCGCACTGTCGGTGGGTGGATACTTCCTGATGGACCCTCTGGGCAATCTTGTCATGTATTTTGAGCCCGAAATAGATCCCAGCGACATGGTCGAAGACATACAGCGTCTTCTAAAACTGTCTCGCATAGGCTGAGTGGAAGATGCGTGAACACAATCGTTAAGACAGGCGGCAACTGGCGCGACTACTACGAGCTAACAAAGCCGCGGGTCGTCATGCTTATCGTATTCACCGCCGTGGTAGGCATGTTCCTCGCAGTTCCGGGCTTACCGGATGTCACGCGGCTTATTTTCGGTACCATTGGTATTGCAATGGCGGCGTCATCGGCTGCCGTTTTCAATCACGTTCTGGACGCCCGAATCGACATCCTGATGATGCGAACTCGAGGCCGACCGCTGCCCCAGGGCAAGCTTACGGAGAAGTCCGCGCTGATTTTCGCGTCTGGCCTTTGTGTCTTGTCGATGATCGTCCTCTGGTTTCTCGTCAACCCGCTCACTGCCGTCCTGACATTTCTCTCGTTAATTGGTTATGCCCTCATTTACACCGCCTGGCTGAAGCGCGCGACACCGCAGAATATTGTCATCGGCGGAGCAGCGGGTGCGGCGCCACCGATTCTCGGTTGGACGGCCATCACAAACGAAGTGACCAGCGAGCCATTGCTGCTATTCCTGATTGTATTTGTCTGGACTCCACCGCATTTTTGGGCGCTGGCGATTGCTCGACTTGAAGAATACCGAAAGGTTGAGATTCCGATGTTGCCGGTAACGCATGGCGTTCCGTATACAAGACTGAATATCCTTCTTTATTCAATTCTGCTGCTGTTCGTCACCATCATGCCGTACCTGATCGGCATGAGTGGCCTGATCTATCTCGTCGCGGCGATCGGGCTTGGCGTGTATTTTCTTTACTACGCCATTCGAATGTATCGGGAGCATGATAATGAAGAGTTACCAATGCAGATGTTTTGGTATTCCATCAGCTATCTGGGCTACCTGTTTACGGCACTGCTGATCGACCACTACTTCATTTTCAGGCTTACGCTTTAATAATCGATGCCAGGCCTGTACCGCGGGCGGCCCTCCGACGGTTCTTTGTCATAGCCGATTGCTTCTGCGGCAAATTTCAAACGGCGACATAGACGTTCGAATTGGGCGGCGCGCACTTGAAGAAACAGGAGAAGTTTTCATTTTACCCCGGCCACCCTGGCCATGCCGGCCACATTTACTTCCATGGGTCAGCGAAAAACTCAGCAGTAGACACAAGATGCCACTACCTAACTTGAATCGACAGTGCGCCATACGATTCGGACCAATAGTGTGGCGGCTGATGGACAAAACAAAGCATTCACCTCTGTACAGCAGCTAATGGGATGCGGAACAGCAAGGATAATCGACAATGGAGAGGCTAAAGCTAGCGTGCTGCATTAGTGGGATAAAGATTGCTATAGGGTCGATCGAAGTATTGTTCCGTTCGGTGGTTGAACGTAATCGGATCAAAGCCTATTAGATTATCGTAGTAGCAATTACCATAGACCTCGACAAGATCGGACTGTCTGTCAAAGCGCAGGAGCGCTCCTTTTGGATAAACATATTCTGGAACCTGATTTGGATTATTTTGACAGCCACCATCCATACAACCCTGAGTAAATCAACCGTATCAAA
>CAJXYT010000051.1 GCA_913063505.1 uncultured Gammaproteobacteria bacterium
CCATATGCGCAGCCACAGTGTCGGCCAGACGGCCGGGCTCATCGATACCGCTAAGTGAAGTCAAAACCTCAGGCGGTACTTTCTTATTCAGCTTCACATACGCTTCGAACTGCGAAATGATCGAGCGAACCAGAACATCGATTTCTCGTTCGTCGTGGCGCTCAGCTGCATTCAACAGTGTGACTTCCGCCGAAAAATAGTCGTCAACGTTAATGCGATCGACCAGTGCCCGCTCGCCGCCTTCGACCAGAACCTTAACCGTTCCATCCGGCAGTTTAAGTAACTGCAGGATCGTCGCTAGCGTGCCAACTTCATATAGATCGGATGGTTGCGGGTCATCAAGGTCCGCAGTTTTTTGTGCTACGAGCAAGATGCGCTTGCCAGCGTTCATCGCTTTATCGAGCGCGATAATGGATTTTTGGCGGCCGACGAACAGCGGGATAACCATGTGCGGGTAAACAACCACGTCACGCAGCGGCAACACCGGTATGCCGGATGAGTCGTCAATGACGCTCTCTTCCGGTTTCGGTTCGATCGATGAAATTAAATCTTTCTCGTTATCAATTGGATTGTCATTCTCAGACACCGTGAATAACCTCGTTCATAATAAAAGCTGGTTTCGGAAATGCGGCCATCAGGCCACAATTCAAGCTTCGGTATTCGATGTCTTGTTATGCGTCGCCCGATCCCGTCTTAGACGGCTGCTCGATATTCACGGTCGGTGATTCATCCGACTCGTAAAGAACGTAGGGACGGTTTTCACCAGTGACAACCGTCTCATCAACCACCACCTTCTTCGCAGTTTCAGCAGAAGGTAGGTCGTACATCGTGTCAAGCAACACGTTCTCGAGAATGGTGCGCAGGCCACGAGCACCCGTTTTACGCTCCATAGCCTTGGTGGCCACTGCGCGTAACGCGTCATCGCGGAACTCAAGATCCACGTCTTCCATCTCGAAGAGCTTTTTGTACTGCTTTGTCAGCGCGTTCTTCGGCTCGAGGAGAATCCGTACAAGGGCGTCCTCGTCCAGCTCCTCAAGCGTTGCAACAACTGGCATACGACCAACGAATTCCGGAATCAATCCGAAGCGGATCAGATCTTCCGGCTCCACATCGTGTAACAGTTCGCCAATGCTCTTTTGGTCCTCATCAGTCTTAACGTCGGCTATGAAGCCGATACCCGCCTTAGACGAACGATTTTGAATAATTTTCTCGAGGCCCGCGAATGCGCCACCGCATATAAACAAGATGTTACCTGTATCCACTTGCAGGAATTCCTGCTGCGGATGCTTGCGACCACCTTGCGGGGGTACTGATGCGATAGTGCCTTCGATCAACTTTAGAAGTGCCTGTTGCACGCCCTCGCCAGATACATCACGAGTGATTGATGGGTTATCAGACTTACGGGAGATCTTGTCGATCTCATCGATGTAGACGATACCTGTCTGCGCTTTATCGACGTCATAGTCGCATTTTTGCAGAAGCTTCTGGATGATGTTTTCCACGTCCTCGCCTACATAACCCGCCTCAGTGAGCGTGGTCGCATCAGCGATCGTGAACGGAACGTTGAGAAAGCGAGCCAAGGTCTCGGCCAGCAGCGTCTTGCCACAGCCCGTTGGTCCGATCAGAAGAATATTGCTTTTCGACAGCTCGATGTCGTCCTTGGAGCGTTCATCCAAGCGATCGTTAAGACGCTTGTAGTGATTGTACACCGCGACAGCGAGTACTTTTTTCGCCTGAGCCTGACCGATCACGTACTCATCGAGTACTGCGTTGATCTCTATGGGTTTGGGTAACTTGTCGTGGCCGGTCTCACCAGTGTCCTCAAGTTCCTCGCGGATAATGTCGTTACACAGCTCGACGCATTCGTCGCAGACAAACACAGATGGTCCCGCAATGAGCTTACGAACTTCGTGTTGGGATTTTCCGCAAAAAGAACAGTATAGGAGTTTGCCATCCTCACCCTTACCATGGGATTCATTGCTCATACAAGATTAGCCTGTGTCTCAAATATCATTGGGTTCGTAGTTTACATGGGCGCTATCAAGGTTCAAAGCTGCAGCTCATATAAATCGAAAATAGCTTTATAACTATTTGATATTTAAGGTATCAATCGTCCGAATTTCTGCCCATTCCCTGGCGATCTGCCAGTACTGTATCGATAAGCCCGTATTTCATGGCCTCTTCGGCAACCATGAAGTTGTCACGCTCAAGATCTTTCTCGATCTGCTTGAGGTTCTGACCTGTGTGCTTAGCCATGATTTCATTGAGCCTGCGCTTCAGCGCGATGACCTCTTCAGCATGAATGCTGATGTCCGTCACTTGGCCCTGATAGCCAGCGCTCGGTTGGTGCACCATGACACGCGAGTTTGGCAATGCGTAGCGCTTGCCCTTCGTGCCACCGGCCAATAATAGGGCGCCCATACTGGCCGCCTGACCAATGCAGATGGTCGAAACATCGCAGTTGATGAATTGCATTGTGTCGTAGATAGCGAGTCCGGAGGAGACAACACCACCGGGTGAATTGATATAAAGGTGGATGTCCTTACTGGGATTCTCAGACTCCAGATACAAAAGCTGAGCTACGATCAGGTTGGCCATCTGATCCTCGACTGGGCCGACGATGAAGATCAGTCGATCTTTGAGTAGTCGTGAATAGATGTCGTAGGCACGTTCGCCACGAGCCGTCTGTTCGACGACCATTGGTACTAGATTCAATGCGGTTGCACTCATAATTTTGCTTTCCGTCGATCTGTTGTGGCGTATTACCTCACGAAGAGGGCGCGTTCATGCATTCCTTAAACGATACCTTTTTCGTCTTGGAGTCGCCGTGTTCGATGATCCAGTCGATAGCCAGTTGCTCCACAACCATCGGCTCGATTTGCTGCATAACCTGGGGGTTACTCATGTACATGGTGACCATATCGTCCGCATTCTCGTAGCCGCCAACCATTTCTTCAACCCGTGCACGCACGAGCGCTTCGTCAACTTTAAGTTCCTTGTCAATAATCAGCTGGCGCAGCAACAAGCCGAGTGCGACTCGTTTTTCCGCCGCTTCTGAAAAATTATCAATTGGTGGAGCCTGCTCGGCATCTTCGACACCCATGCGCTGCATCGCTTCGCGCTGCAATGCGTGCATTTCCTGGTGTTTCAGCGTGTGTGGGATCTCGAGAGGATTGGTTTCCAGCAATTCCTTCATGACCTGCTCACGAATATCATTCTTGACCTTTTGCTCTGACTCGCGGTCCATATTTTCTCTAATATCAGCCTTAAATCGCTCGATTCCACCATCGGTGACGTTGAAACCCTTGGCAAACTCGTCATCAACTTCCGGCAACACTTCTTCTTCGACGCGATGCACGTTTACCGTGAAATCGGCCTTCTTACCGGCAAACTCTTCTGCGTGATATTCCTTCGGAAATTTGACCTTAAATGTCGTTTCGTCGCCTATGGAAACTCCCGTCAGTGCTTTTTCAAAGTCCGGCAACATCTGACCTGCGCCCAATACCACCGGATACTCTTTACCTTCGCCACCCGGGAACGGCTCACCCTTTAGCTTGCCGATGAAGTCAATGGTGACTCGGTCGCCTTCGGCGCTCTTGCGATCCACTGACTCCCAACTTGCCTTTTGCTTGCGCAAATTCAGCATCATGTCATCGATGTCGCTATCATCAATGGTCACGTCCAGCTTCTCGATCTTGATTTTCTCAAGATCCTTGAGCTCGACAACGGGCATAACCTCAAAAGTGGCGGTGAACGAAAACGTCTCGCCATTCTCATCTTCCGTTTCGATCTTGGGCTGACCGGCAGGATTGAGGCCTTGCTCAGTTACGGCCTGCGTGTAGCTCCTTTGCAGGACCTCGCCAAGTACTTCCTCACGGATTTGTCGGCCATATCGCTGCTTGACAATTTTAGCCGGTACCTTACCCGGGCGAAAACCTTTGATCTTGGCGGTGCGACCGACCGATTTGAGGCGTAAGTCCACTTGGTGGTCTATTGTTGCGATAGGCATCTCAACGCACATTCGGCGCTCTAGAGTACCCGTCGTTTCGACAGTGACGTCCATTCTATAAATTCTCTATTTATTAATTACTTAGTTGGTCCGGACTTGGTGCGAAAGGAGAGACTCGAACTCTCACGGGTTACCCCACTGGCACCTAAAGCCAGCGCGTCTACCAATTCCGCCACTCTCGCACTACCGGTGCGACTTTGACACCCGCACCTCTTGTCCAGCCGCGCATTATACAGTGACAAAGTTCATGAATGGAACCATGGATAGCAACCTATTTTGACCCGAGACAGGCGGCCGTTCAGGTTATTATCAGCCAAGGAAGCGGAATCGAGTCGATAGTTGTGCATCTAAACTGTGAACTCGCCCGGCGTGGACGGTCGCCAGCACAACGAAGGTCATGAACCAGAAAGCATCATGGTTTTGCGAGTCTAAGAAACCCTGCCCCCTCGTGAACCAAAACGCTACAAGCATGACGGCGCCTGCGATCGATGCGTAGCGAGTCGCCAACCCAACAATGAGGGCCAGGCCGATCAATAACTCCCCCCAAGAGACCATGATCGCGAAAATCTCCTTATTCGGCAGGACGACCGACTTTAGAAATGGCGAAATTATGCCAAAACTGTCTTCCAGCTTACCGCTGACAAATCCTTCAAGACTGTCTGCGAAGCCGCCGCGCTTAATTTTACCAAAGCCGTAATAGGCAAAAAACACACCTGTATAGACGCGCAGTACGGTAATTGGCCAAAGATGGACAGTCTTCTTCTGTGTGAACTTATTGAGAATGGACATCTTTGTCCTCCAGTCGATTTCCTGATACCCCATCATACAATGCTCGTAAGCCTTTTCGCATTTGGTTATCGGGCAAAGAGTGCTTACTATTAGTGTATGACTGATGACAAAGACAAATTACCCGAACATCACGGCATGAACGTTTCGGGGCTGCGCCGTTCTGCGACTGGGTTAGTTCTGGATCGAGAAGACCTCGCAAGTGATCCCATCGTGCAGTTCGAGGACTGGTTTCGCTACGCGTGTGACACCGTAGCGATGGACCCAAACGCGGTGACCGTATCCACGGTGGACAGCGAGAATCGTCCGTCAAGCAGAACCGTCTTATTGAAGTACTTCGACGAAGACGGCTTCGTATTCTTCACTAATTATGAGAGTAATAAAGCCACCCAAATTGATACCAACCCGAACGTAGCTATGTTGTTTTTCTGGTCGGGCGCCGCGCGACAGGTGAAGATTCGCGGCAAAGCAGAGCGCATTCCTGTGACAGAAACGCTCAAATACTTCTTGTCCCGTCCGCGCGGCAGTCAGATCGGCGCGTGGGTTTCAGCCCAGAGCAGTATTATTTCGTCTCGCTCATTGCTCGAAATTAAGTTTGAGGAAATGAAAGAGAAATTCAGCAATAAAGAGATTCCGCTGCCTGACTTCTGGGGCGGTTATCGTGTGGTTCCCGAAGTCGTCGAGTTCTGGCAAGGTCGTCGCAATCGACTGCACGACCGGTTTGAATACAGTAAACAGGATGACGGCAGCTGGGTAATAGAAAGACTGGCGCCATAGCGCGATCGACTTGGCGGTGGACTTAGCGTCTGCGCCCTTCAACACGGCCGCGGCGACTATTAACCGACTATTGCTTTTATCTATGCAACGCGAGTCAGTCAGAAAAGTGGTGGGCCCTCGGGGGCTCGAACCCCGGACCAAGAGATTAAGAGTCTCCTGCTCTACCAACTGAGCTAAAGGCCCCACCTGAAGCAATGGGGTGGATGACGGGACTCGAACCCGCGACGACCGGCATCACAAGCCGGGGCTCTACCAACTGAGCTACACCCACCACTGTACTAATCGATTCTAACATTACGCCTGATGGCGCGCCCGGCAGGACTCGAACCTGCAACAACCGGTTTAGAAAACCGGTGCTCTATCCGGTTGAGCTACGGGCGCATCAAAACGGTCGTCCTGCCAGAAAGGAAAATCGGCTGGTCGGGGCAGAGAGATTCGAACTCCCGACCCTCTGCTCCCAAAGCAGATGCGCTACCAGGCTGCGCTATGCCCCGATGCCAGATTTTCCGCCGCACATGCCCAATAGAAGCTGGTCATTGCGCGGGGTGCGATAATACGGGCGCTTTGCATGGCAATCAAGCGTTTGCCTCAGGTATATTGCGGTCTCTAGTCTTCGCGACAATTTCGGAAAACTGATGAAAAAGACCATTCTTACACTACTGCTCGCTTTGTCCTGCACATTCGCCTGTGCTGCCGACAAGGTGCCAGCCCGCCCCCACATTGAAGTGGTCACTACTGAAGGCGCGTTTAAGCTGGAATTGGACGGCAAAGCGGCGCCACTAACGGTCGCGAATTTTCTTCATTTGGTCGAGTCAGGATTCTATGACGGCACTATCTTTCATAGAATCATGCCTGGGTTCATGGCGCAGGGCGGTGGCTATACACCTGGCTTTAAAAAGAAAGCTATTGTGGAAACTGTGGCCAATGAGTCCGGTAATGGCCTTAGCAACTTGCGTGGCACCATCGCGATGGCGCGTACGGACGACCCGCACTCTGCCTCGACACAGTTCTTTATCAACCACGTCAATAATGTTGCTAATCTGGATCCTGTAAAGGGCACTGCTCGAGGCAGATGGGGATACGCAGTCTTCGGATTTGTCTTCGAGGGCATGGAGGTTGTCGACGCTATCGTCAATGCCGAATCGCAATCAAATGGTCCTGGTGGTGCTCCAGCACCAATCGTACCGATCGTAATAAAGACAATGTCGCGCATCACTTACACTTACAACTGATATGACAACTCTCTTCATATCTGATCTGCATCTCGAGGCCGGCCGGCCGGAAATCGGCGAGCAGTTCCTTAGCTTCCTCGGTGATGAAGCACGAGACGCAGAAGCACTTTATATTCTGGGTGACCTGTTTGAGGTCTGGCTCGGCGACGACGACCCCAATCCGTACTACACCAGCATGAAAGTGGCTATCCGCGAACTCACGAATTCCGGCGTACCGGTGTTTTTCATGCACGGTAATCGGGACTTTGCGATTGGCGAGATTTTTTCTGGCGAAACTGGTGTAGAAATTCTCGATGACCCGGTCGTCGTCGATTTATACGGTCAGTCGGTGCTCCTTAGCCACGGCGATGCGCTGTGTACCGACGACGTTCAATACCAACAGGTCCGCGCAATGACTCGCAATCCTGAGTGGCAGGCGATGATGTTGGCCAAGTCGATAGAGGAACGCATTGCGTTTTCGATTCAGGCTCGCAAAGACAGTATGGCCCACGGCAAATCGGTTAGCGCCGAAATAATGGACGTTAACTTAGAAGCTGTCGTGGCGACGTTGCGCCAGCATGGGACTTCGATCATGCTACACGGGCATACCCACCGGCCAGCTATTCACGATGTGGATCTCGGCAATCGGCTAGCGACCCGAATCGTATTGGGGGACTGGTTTGAGCAAGGCAGTGTCGTGCGATGGGACGAAAATGGCCCGCGCCTGGAAACTATGCCTCGCTAGGACAGCCTGAATGAAACCGGAACTCGGCATCCGGTTCTGATATGAGCGCGGCCTCGATCGCCTTGAGTTCCTGAAGCCGACTCTCGAGCTCCGACTCGTCCACATCACACTCGGTTCTTGCGAATGCGATGTAGTGTTCGAAATGCCGAGCTTCTGAAGCCAGTAGGCCAGCGTAGAATTTCCCCAGCTTCGCTGGTAAACGCGGCGCAATCTTTGCAAATCGCTCACAAGAACGCGCCTCTATTATTGCGCCTATCAGTAGCAGGTCGAGCAGTTTCCCAGGTTCATCCTTGCGCGCCGCATCCCGTAGCTGACCAGCGTAGCGGGACGCTGTCATTCTCTCGAACTCGATCCCCATGTCGTCCATGATCGACCTGACTTGCTCGAAGTGGCGCAACTCCTCGCGCGCCAGACGCGACATGCGTTGCACCAGCGCGGTACGATTTGGGTATCGGTACAGGAATCCAAGCGCTGTCGATGCGGCTTTCAATTCGCAATTCGCGTGGTCCAGCAGCATTTCCGGGAGTCGCTGAGTAGCAAGATCCAACCATGCCTCCGGCGTTTGGACCTCCAGAAACGACGCAATATTCTCTGGTACCTGCACCGTTAAAACCATTCTTCAATTTCCACTGCTGTCTGCAGTCCGCCTACTCGTCAATAATCATGAATCTGATGCTCAATTTACATACACGCACAACGCGTGCACCTACAGAGCGACGACGTTGGATTCTTTGTCGTAATGGGTCTCGCGCTTTTGCTTGGCGGCATCATTACGACGCTTTTCAAGTTCATGTAAATACTCGTCTGTAACATCTCCAGTCACATACTCGCCCGAGAAACACGAGGTATCAAACTCCGTAATGCCCGAATTATCGTGACGGACGGAGCGGATCAGGCCGCTCAAGTCCTGGTAGATCAAGCGATCGGCGCCAATAATTTCTTGGATCTCCTCTACAGTACGTCCATTGGCGATGAGTTCACTCGCAGCCGGCATATCAATGCCATACACATTCGGGTATCGAACTGGCGGCGCCGCCGATGCAAAATACACTTTGCGTGCACCGGCATCGCGGGCCAGTTTAATGATTTGCTTCGACGTCGTGCCGCGAACAATGGAGTCATCCACCAGCAGGACATTCTTGTTATGAAACTCGAGGTTGATGGCGTTGAGTTTTTGTCGGACGGACTTCTTCCGTTCTTCTTGGCCCGGCATGATAAACGTGCGGCCGATGTAACGATTTTTTATGAAACCTTCCCGATACTTCACACCAAGATGGTAGGCGACCTGTAGCGCTGAAGTTCGGCTTGTGTCGGGAATCGGAATCACGACATCAATATCGTGATCCTGGAAGGAGCGTACAATTTTTCCCGCTAACTGCTCGCCCATGCGCAATCGCGCTTTGTAGACGGAAAGTTCATCCATAATCGAGTCGGGTCGAGCGAAATAGACATATTCAAAAATACATGGGGTGTGTGCTGTTGGACCCGGATAGTCATGACAGTGCAATGACCCATTATTCTCAATCACAATGCACTCGCCTGGCTTCACATCACGCAGAAGCGAAAATTGCAGAACGTCCAGCGCAACGCTTTCCGATGCGACCATATAGTCTTTACGCCCATGCTCTTCACGCTCGCCCAGCACGAGTGGACGAATACCGTTTGGATCGCGAAATGCGACGACGCCGAAACCGACTATCAGTGCAACAACCGCATAGCCACCCTTACAGCGTTTGTGCAGGGCATCAATTGCATCAAATACGTTCTCGGCCGTTGGACTGCCATTGGCGCGCATCTGTAATTCATGCGCCAGTACATTCAGCAGCACTTCGGAGTCGGAGTTGGTGCTCAGGTGACGGCGGTCATCGCGAATAAGCAATTCAGCAAGTTCATCGTAGTTGGTCAGGTTGCCGTTATGTGCAAGGCAAATCCCATACGGCGAATTGACATAGAACGGCTGCGCTTCTGATGATTTCGAGCCGCCGGCAGTCGGATAGCGGACATGACCGATACCTGAAGTGCCGCGCATGTCAGTCATGTGCCGGCTGTGAAAGACGTCGCGAACAAGGCCGTTCCCTTTGCGCTTTTTAAGTCCTTGTTCCTCACCCCAGGTCACGATGCCAGCTGCATCCTGACCGCGATGCTGCATTACTGTCAGCGCATTGTACAAAAACTGATGAACAGGCTCATTACTGACGATTCCGACCACGCCACACATAAACTATCTCTACGATTCCACCGGCAACTGAACGGGCAATGCGTCCGCTATTTCATCCGGTATTATTAATTCATATCCCTTGGGCGCCATAACTTTGATCCAGTCAGCGACCACCTCAAAATGCGGAAGCAGACGAGACTGCTTCCACCAATCATCATTATCAAAGCCTGAATACTGCCCACCGATTATGAATAGTGCAGCCAGCAATATTCCACGAATTACACCGAATATAGAGCCCATCAAGCGATCGATGCCACCCAGCATAGATAAACGAATAAACTTGGAAATTCCCCAGCCCAAAAGGCCGCCTACCGAAAGAATAATCGCAAAGACGAGGATTCGACCGAACCAGGTCTGCATTCCAACGGAGCTCAACCAGCTATCGGCAAATCCGCCAACGACTGGGCCAAAATACAACGACGCCCAGATTGCAATCACGAGCGTCGCGATAGAGATAGCCTCTTTCACGAAGCCACGTACGAATCCAATGATGATGGATACGGCCAGCGCTACGGCGATAATTATGTCGATGATCGGCATCTAAGATGTCGTCTCGGTTCGGCACGGGGAGAATGGAACAGGATTCTAGCAGATCATCAGGGGTGCGGTAGCACTTGTCCCTTGTGACCAACCTTTAGCAGTCTGGCCGCCATTGCCTCGGCGCTTTGTTGGTCTTTCTGCGGACCGATGCGAACCCTGTGCAACTGACCCAAATCGGTCTGAAGCTGACTCAAGAACGCTGCATAGCCTTGCTTTCTAAGGCCTACCGCCAGCTTTTCAGCATTTTGCTTATTCGAAAAACTTCCGAGTTGCACCGCCCACATACCTGTTGTCGATTGTGCCGGTTTCGCGGTCGTAGCTTGTTGCCTTGGTCGCGCTTTGGTCGCTTCGCGCACCGCGGGCGCCTGATCAGTCTTTTGCTGAACGGCAGGGGTAGGTAAAGACGTGATATTGGGTTCTAAATCGGTCACGGTAGATTTATTGGCATCCACATCGGAGCTGCTCGCTGCCGGTATTGGATCCGAGCGCCCCCTGTCCAACACAACGGTCTTGATGTCTCGCCTTTCCTGCCCAGGCAGTAAGACTTGCTTGGATACTATATTGCCGTCCGCCGGTGGACCATCGAG
>CAJXYT010000052.1 GCA_913063505.1 uncultured Gammaproteobacteria bacterium
CTCTTCAGGTCAGTCACTTTCCACGCCCAGTCCGTTTCAATGCCGAAGTCGAGTTTGCTCGGGAGATTCACATTCATGCCAATTCCAGTAACCACGGTGACCGTACTTGCAGACTGCTGTCGGACCTCGGTCAAAATGCCGCCAAGCTTACCGTCCAATGCCACAAGATCATTCGGCCATTTAAGCTCAACATCGTTAATGTTCAGATCTCTCAACGCATCAGCCACACCAATACCGATAGCTAGGGTTAGAGCCGGTAAGTTCTCTGGTTGTGATGCGAACGTATAAGCAACTGAGAGGCACAATCCAACTCCAGATGGCGACTGCCAGGTTTTACCATGGCGTCCTCGCCCTGCAGTTTGATTCGTTGTTACCGCAACACTCAGTCTGCCTGAATCCGGTGGTGAAATACTCAACAAGTAACTGTTGGTGGACGGGACCTCTGTAAACACCTTGATGGGTGCCAATCGCTCGCGCGTGGAATCTGTAACGAACTGCAGAATTTTCTCGGCGTCAAGGCTGCTCATTATCCGAACCGGAGCGCTTGCGACTAAAGATCATCAGAGATTTATTGCGATATTCAGTGCCTTCGCGCATGCGCTGAATGTTTGCGCGATGCCAGAAGATTATGCACACCGCCATCACCACCGCGTAGATAAAAAGTGCTTGCTCCTCGGGCAACACAGCAACACCGAGGTAGATCGGCAGAGCAGTTGCTGCACTCATCGTAGCGAGGCCTACAAATCCTGATGCGACAAGTACCCACACCCAAACGAACACCACGCCGATTATCAGATGTGGACCAAGGATGACCAGCGTACCAATAAACGTTCCAGCGCCCTTACCACCCTTAAAGTTGTGGTAGATCGGCCAAACGTGACCGAGAACCGCCGCAGCAGAACAACAAATTGTGAGCCATGCTCTCGAAAGCATGGGATCTTCGGCAACGAATGGAATATTCAGCTCGGGGACTACGCCCGCGCCGATCACGCCCTTGCCGATGTCGATAACAACAACACCGATTGCGAAGAATACTCCCTGCGTCCGCAAAGCATTCGTGCCTCCAGCATTGCCGCTGCCCATGGTTCGGATGTCCACGCCTCCTCGTAACCGACCTATGATCATCGCGCCCATCAAGGAGCCAAGAAAATAGCTGATCAAGAATTTGACGCCCAACTCCAACATTTCTGCTTATCCGTTTTTTGCGAGGACAGTGGCTCGCATTGTAGCATCGGTACATGATGGCCAACACAGTGCACCTGTTTCTTAATCCGACCGCCGGTCGAGGTCGTACCGGCCGACGCCAGACACGAATCGTTGAGCTTCTAGAAGACAGTGGTATTACGGTGGCTTTACACGCGAGCCGGTCACGTGGCGATTTGGAAGCGAGCGTGTTGCGACACGTTGAACGGGGGGTAACGCAAGTGATCGTTGCCGGTGGTGATGGCAGTATCCACGAAGCAGTAAACGGCATATTGCAATCCAGTGGCGACGCAGCACTGGGGGTGATTCCAACGGGAACTGGGAATGACTTTGCCAAGTCCTGTAACATTCCTTTGAATTGGGAGTACGCAACAAGGCTGCTGGTCGACCGAATCGTCGCGGGTGAAGCACCACGAAAAATTGACGTGGGACGATTCAATGATCGATTTTTCGCCAATGGCGCGGGGGTCGGATTTGATGCCAAGGCGACGCACGCTAAAGAGTCCATATGTCTTCCTATAGGGAATCTTGTTTACTTGCTGGCGATACTCAAAACTATGATCGGTGGAATCGCGAGCCCTCATCTGGATATCCGATCTGATGACTTCTCTTGGGAGGGCCCCGTCACTCTCGCCTCAATTAACAACGGCCCTTGGGTGGGTGGCATATTTCACATGGCACCCATGGCGAATAACGCCGACGGTCAACTCGAACTCTTGATTGCCAAACCGGTGACCCGACGGCGCATACTGTCCCTGCTGCCAAAACTCATGAATGGCAAACATATTGATGAGCCAGAAATCACTCATAAGGGCGTTACTCGCTTATCGATCAAAGTAGAGACACCCATTCCGGCTCAGCTGGACGGCGAAGTACAAGCACCGCAGACCAAATTTGAGCTCGAGATTCTGCCAAACGCACTAGATCTGCTTTGATGCTGTCCAAGATCCGAGATAAATGGCAGTCAACGCGATCGCTGCACCAGCGAGTTCGATCCCAGCCATAGGTCGATCAAAAAATAGAATATCCCAGACGAAGCTCAATGCCGGTTGCAGGAGTAATGCGAGGCCAACTTGGACAGTCGATACCTCGGAAAGGCTGCTGACGATGAAAAGCCAACCCAGGCAATGAGAGAGGACTCCGTAGGCGACGAGCCAACCCAGATCTTCGTTGGATGGGACGACGATTGAACCTTCCTCCACAATAACAATAACCGCCATAATCGCCGCCGCTATCATCGACACGACGGCCACTTCACGAGAAGGCACACGATAAGTCGAGATACTGCGAATTTTTCTTAGCATCAGAAGGTAACAAGCGTAGGCCAGCGCTGTCAGGAACCCGAGGATCACGCCATGCTTATAGTCCTCTGGAAGAGCGCCCCAGTCGAATCCAACGATCAGGCTCAAACCAACAAAAGCAAGTGGCACCGCCAACATCTGAGTCGGAGTCGGCCTCTGGCGCAAGAAAGCGATGCCGACAATCATCATAATAAAGACTTGAAAATTGGCTAATAACGTCGCCAATCCTGGGCCAATGGCAACGATACTACGATGCCAGAACCAGAGGTCGAGCACGAGAAACGCGGATGCAACGATGAGCAATAACCAAAGACGCTTCGACAAGTGCAGTTGTCTGCGAGTCGCCACAAGGAATATCGAAAGAGCTAAACCCCCGAACAACACCCGGTAGAAGCCACTGGCTGACGGTGATACATCGACCAGCCGCACCCAAACAGCAGACAAGCTGATCAGTGCGGCACCAATGAATAAGCGAAATGTCGGATTGCCTAATAAATTCATACTGTTACGAATTTCATTAACTTTTATTTAGATATGGGTGGCACATTAGTATTTTATGCTTATCAGTTGCCATGCTTATTCTTCTGCCCTGAAACGGCAAAACGGGAACCGGCTGCCCGATTCCCGTTCCTCCTTGATGCGTGACCTGAATCTAGCGCGATAGAGCTGCTGGGTCTCCCAAGTGCATCAACGGCAGCGGACTTGGGCTGGATCCGTCCATAAAGTAAATCTTACTCGCTGGATCCTTTGATATTGCTTTCAGTGCTTCGAGTGACTGCAACTGAATATACGCCGGATTGTTCGATGCCGCATTATTGATTTGATTGATTTCATAAGCTTGGGCATCGGCTAGGATCATCTTGCGAGCCGCTTCTTCCTCAGCAGCTTCACGACCCGCCTGCGCACGAGCCACTTCCTGTTGCAGCTCAGTTCGAACACGTTCGAGCTCAGCCTTCTCCTGTTCAACCGCCTGCTCACGCTCCTTCTTCGCTTCAATCGCCAGAACGATAAATGGTGGCAAAGCTATATCGCGAATCAAGACTTCAGAAACGATAATGCCCTGCTGTTCTAGGTCATCTCGAAGTCCGTTCGTTATTGCGGTCTGAAGTGTTTCCTGAGTTGACTCCAGGAAGAAGTCCTCGGCTCGGCGCACACTTTTGCCTTGCTCGCGTAATAACGATCGTAGCTTCGGAATGAGATGTACGCGTACGGCCGCCTCTGCTGTACCCGTTGCCACAAGGATCTTGGATGCCATTTGACCGTCGATACGGTACTGCACGCTGACTTCGAGTTTCGTTTGCAGCTGATCTTGACTCGGAACGTTTGCCGTTTCCAAGTGTGTTTTCTTACGTGCGTCAAACATAGTCCATTTGTACAAAGGGTTAACCGGAATGTGCAGTCCTTCCGGATAGCCTGCCGCCTGCGCCTTACCAAATAACGTCGCAACTCCAACATGGCCGACGGGTACTGTTTTGTAAATATTTATGAGGATGGTAACAACTGCCAAAACGCTGACAGTAGTCACCACAAGTGATTTATATGGATTTGCTTGAGCCATGGGTAATTTCCTCTTTGCATGACGTAGGTGAGAGTTAATATTTATGGGCGAATTCAAGGATTTAAAGGGCGAACGAACGCTCCACTATCAATGCGGTAGATGAATTTCTGCGAATATATAACGAACACTACCGCCGGCCAAATCGTTAGAACGGTCGAGGCGATTTGTGACTCTGTGTCAGGCATGGTGCATTATATGACTGTGATGCAAAGATTTCGCAATGCTCTTCTGAATCCAGCCTGGATTTGTTTTCTATGGGTCGGGCTAACAGTTGGAATTTCGATGATCGCCACGCCGATGCGCTTCACCGCAGAGACAATAACGCGCACGATTGCGCTTGATGTTGGCCGGGTGGTTTTCGCAGCCTTGCACAAAGCGGAGCTATTGGCCCTCGTCATCCTTCTCATCATTGTTCGAGCTTCCGGCCAAGCCACCAAATACTGGGTTTTCTGTGGCGTTCTGGCTTTGATCGTAATCGCGCAATCTGCGTGGCTGACACCAGAACTTGCGGAGCGCACACAAATGATCATCAACAGTATTGAGCCACCTCCATCCTACGCGCACGCGATTTACTCGTCGCTTGAGCTGATCAAGATAGGGCTGCTTCTATTTTTGGGGTTTTCGTCAATCGCGGCGAGCGGATCAAACGGTCGCACTGGGTCGGCTTGAAACTACCTCATACCAGCGCCTGGCGTTGTGCGCATCTTCGGGCAATGCCAACTTAAGCCATGCCGCGAAATCGACTGTGACCATCGCCGAAATATCGGCTATCGAAAAAAAGTCACCAGCGATGAATTCATTGTCAGTCAGCTGTCCGTCCAAGCGGTGGAAAAACTGCTCGACGCGCCTGCGCCCTCGCTCGGCCAACTCGGGGATCTGCGGGTAACCGACCGGACCGGTCACAGCCCTGTCTTTCAGTCCTTTAGATCGATTACGCAACGCATCAGCCATCGGCAAGAGTCCTTGTTGCTCAACCTTTCCGTTCCACATGAGTGCACGGGCACGTTCCTTATCTGTAGTACCCATTAATGCGGGTTGTGGAAACTTGGCCTCGAGATAATGGCAAATTGCGAGCACCTCACTCAAATAACTGCCGTCATCGAGCTCCAGAACCGGCACCACACAATCTGGATTGATTTTTTGAAACGTATCACTTAGTTGTTCCCGGCTGCCAAGATCGACCTGTACCGTTACAATCTCCACATCTTTCTCAGCAAGAAAAATGCGAACTCGCCGCGGGCTCGGTGCGGTTTTGCAATCGTAGAACTTCATATCAGTCCTTTGCTCTATTTGCCGCGTCAAATACGGTTTGAGAATCCTGGCCGAAAATAATCGATCTCGCCGAATCGCTCTGCCTTTCGTTACGCTTCCAGTCACGGCCAAGCTCAATGCCTTTTCGAACTGCCGAGCGTTGCTTGAGTGAATCAAACCATCGCCTGAGATTCTTGAACTTATCCAAGTCATTACCAAGTCGCTTATAGGGTAATACCCAAGGGAAGCTCGCGATATCGGCGATCGAGTAGTCGCCGGCCAAATAGTCGCGATCGCGTAAGCGTACGTCCATGACGGCAAGCAAACGATCGTATTCATCCGCATAGCGTTTATGTGCGTATGGCACATCTTCGCGTGTGTAGTTGACGAAATGGCTCAATTGGCCGGCCATCGGCCCAAGACCACCAGCCTGCCAAAACAACCACTGCATAACTTCATATCGGCCAGCGTCGGTATCCGGCAATAATGCGTCAGTCTTTTCCGCTAAGTACATAAGAATCGCACCGCCTTCGAAGACCGACACGCCGGTCTCTTGGTCTACGATCGCTGGCATTCGATTATTCGGACTTATCTTTAAAAAGTCGGGCGCGAACTGATCGCCTTCACCAATGCTCACGGGAATTACATTGTAAGAAAGACCACACTCTTCGAGCATGATCGAAATTTTATGCCCGTTGGGCGTCGGCCAGTAGTAAAGGTCTATCATGTCTTGCAGTATAAGTTGAATCGTCAATTGCGTGGTACCGTTATGAGCGAAATGCAGACTGAAGAATTTGAGCTTCAAGCGCTAGATAAACACAGCATTCGTGGAAGCCACTGGTATCCGCCGGGTCCTGTACGGGGCGTTCTCCAAATCTTCCACGGCCTCGGTGAACATCGCGCGAGGTATGAGCGCTTTGCCATGCTTGTCACTATGCAAGGATTCAGCGTTGTTGCCCACGATCATCGTGGCCACGGATCACAGGCTTATCAATCAGGCTATTTCTCAGATGTGGACGGCTGGCAAAAACTGACGGATGACGGTTTACTGGTCAACGATATGATCGGAGACCGTTACCGAGGGGTCCCCATCATATTACTGGGGCACAGTATGGGCTCGTACATTGCTCAGTACTTTTCGATGCAGCACGGCTATCGACTCTCCGCACTTATTTTGTCTGCATCCACTTGGCCGCTAAAACTAAAAATCATGTCTGGGCTTATAGTGGCCCGAATTGAGTCGATGCGAATCGGGATTCGTGGGACAAGCGCTTTGCTGCACAAATTAGGTTTTGGCGACCTTAATAAACCGTTCTCCCCTTCACGGACAGAGCTCGACTGGCTTTCACGCGACGAGGCGGAAGTTGATGCGTATATCAGCGATCCCTTTTGTGGCGGTCCTTACACTTGTGGCTTGTGGATCGACCTGCTGAGAGGGTTGAAGTCCATCGCCGCAGATTCTGCCCTTAGGGCCATACAAGGCAACCTCCCGATACTGATTACAGGTGGTGCCGATGATCCGGTCGGTGGTGAGCGTGGAATGACAGAATTGACTATGCGCTACGCGAGGTCCGGGCATAATTGCGTATCGTCGAAAATCTATCCCAGCGGACGCCATGAGATGCTCAATGAAATCAATCGCGACGAGTTTTCAGCTGATCTCCTCGACTGGATTGAAAGGCAATTACCAGGCGTAGCTGGCGCTTAGACTCATCTGCCGACCACTCGCCGGTGTTCCCGGGAACGGCTGATATTCAGAATCAGTTACGTTATCCACAACCAAAGCCGCGCCAAACCTTTTGTCCCCCGGCGACGACCAGTTCAATGAAGCTGACGCGAGAAAGGTCGAGTCATCGCCGATTCGCAATGGATTGTCTTCCTGAATTCGGTACTCGTTGTCGAGTCGCAATTCGAAGCCTTCTGCAAATCGATACGCGAACGCCAGCGTAGCCCGATGCTTAGCGAAATTGAGCGCGTAGAAGCTGGCGTCTACCTGTGCCAAACCGTAGTCCGCATCTTTCTCGAGTGCCGTGTAACCGACCACAAGATCGACCGATTCCCAGGCTCGAACAACAAATACTTCAAAACCAATAACGTCCATGTCCACGGGATTAGCTTGTCGAGCAGATGGCGCCCCCGTAGCGTAGGTCCAGTCGACGAGGTCATCATCTAGGCGACTAAAAATTGTCGTCCTGAGCTGCCAATCGACGGCATTGCGCTCGACTGAAAAGGATAATTGTTTCGCTGTCTCGCGCCCCAGTAATGGATTGCCGCCGAATAAGCCGCTCGGATTGGAATTCAACGCAGTGTAGCCAGGAACCTGAGATGTCGCGGCATATTCGATCGAATAGTCGATTGTGCCGCCACTATCTGAATGACTTAGTGTTAGACCGAGCAATGGCGATACTTCATTGCTGTCGTGATTACTGTAATCAACCGTCGCACCAAACCGCCAAACCAATTTATCGCCGTTCTGAAGGTCAGTATTGATAGTCGGTACCAGTGACATCGTCGCATACGTTCGATCTTTAAAGAGCCCGTTCGTCAGGTCCGTCGAACGTACAAGCTCATCGGTGGTCAGCTGACCACCGTATCGCCAGGAAATTCGGCCGGACTCATGCAATCCCTGGAAGCCGATTCCGATGACTTTGGTCTCATGCTCGAAGGATCCGGGTCCACCCGATTCGATGTTGCGTCTATTGAAGTCGTAGTCGTCAACCAATCGACGATAGAAGCCACTAGTTTCGAACCAGCCACTTCTGATTTCGCGCCGGTGATTTGCCAACAATAGAGTTGTTTGCGTATCGTCAATCTCAGGAAGTGAGGCAAACCCCGTATAGGCGCCAGGCCAACCGAAGAATTTGTCCTGGTAACTCAGTATCAGATCAGTCTGTGTTGTTGTGGATGCATGCTGTAACTGTATGTTCGCTCGAGCGAATTCGTGATCACCAAATGCCAAGCTGCCGTCGCCTTCTGAGCGAGCGAGCGAAATAGCGACGCCAAGATCGTTGCCAGACGAGTTTGTCGTTACGCGTCCAAACCTCATCGACTGAAAATTGAGATTATCACTTCCCGCGCCCAACGAAATATTACCACCGTCATCCACTCGTCGGATGCCATAGGACACCGTCGCAATTGCAGAATTGAAACCTGCAACAGCGTTATCGATTCCCACGTGAATATTCGGCATCGTCATCAGCGCAGGGTCGACCGGCAATCCGGCAACGTAGTGTCCAGTTTGCGGGTCCATCACCGTTACTGCGCCAATTTTGAATCCGGTATTTTCAAACAAACCACCCCGTATCGTTACATCCGATTGCCCTTCTGCGAGCCCTCGAGATTGCAACTCCGTTAACGGATCGAAACGAAGTACGGTTGCCGCAGTTGCATAGCTACTTGCAGGTACATCGTTGGCCACTCGCGGTGCTTTGACCTTAATCTCAACCAATTCCTCATCAGAGGATTCACTGAGGTCAGCTGAATGCGCGGTCGCACAAAGGAAAGTTAGCAGCGAAATCGCTAAGAGCGAATGTATTTTAGGCATTTGATTACTTCTTAGGAACTGCCGGCCCTAGCTTCGAGCCAGGCTGGCAAATAAAATGAAAGGATACGTGCTACGAACATTTTGCGCCTCTACTGGGCACTGTTCAGAAATCCGTCCATCGTGACGAACCGTATCCAAGAAAATCGTGTCACCAAGTGATGTTTACATCGACAGGACTGACGTCCAATCCCTGTATTTCCAGCATCACGAAGTACAGATCAAACGTAGTTGATCTGACTGTGATCAAGCCAGAAGTGATTATTCATCATACAGAAAATTCCATCCACGTCAGCATAATTAATACACTGCAAATGGAAGAAACAAAAAAAGCCGCTACCTTCCGGCAGCGGCTTTTCATAAATAAATCCTGGTGGTGTCCTACTCTCACATGGGGAGACCCCACACTACCATCGGCGCTGAACGTTTTCACTTCCGAGTTCGAAATGGGATCGGGTGGTTCCCGCTCGCTATTGCCACCAGGAAAACTGGTTTGGGAAATAGGCTGACAGTGACCTTAATTCAAAGGTCCACTAATCATCCATCAATCCCGTTGGAATTAAGGTCATTATCACCCTAATTCCAGAAAAAAATAACAATTTGGATTCTGACGTCCTTGTGTCGCATTACTCATGTCACACACAACTCGTTTGTCTATCGCTAAGGACTCTTTTGTCACTACGCGACAACCAAAACTTTTTGGTGTTATATGATCAAGCCTCACGTGCAATTAGTACTGGTTAGCTTCACGCATTACTGCGCTTCCACACCCAGCCTATCAACCTCGTAGTCTTCGAGGGCACTTCAGGGAGCTTAAAGCTCCAGAGAAATCTAATCTTGAAGGGGGCTTCCCGCTTAGATGCTTTCAGCGGTTATCCCGTCCGTATATAGCTACCCGGCAATGCCACTGGCGTGACAACCGGAACACCAGAGATACGTCCACTCCGGTCCTCTCGTACTAGGAGCAGCTCTTCTCAAATTTCTAACGCCCACGGCAGATAGGGACCGAACTGTCTCACGACGTTCTAAACCCAGCTCGCGTACCACTTTAAATGGCGAAC
>CAJXYT010000053.1 GCA_913063505.1 uncultured Gammaproteobacteria bacterium
TACGGTCTCGTGGGCTCGGAGATGTGTATAAGAGACAGTCTCGAAGGACACGATATCGAAATCGTCGAGTTGCATGAATACCGGGACATAGGATTGCCAGTCATCGAGTGCAGCGCAGAAACCGGCAAAGGTACAAGGGACATCCTGACATCGCTCGCCGGTCAATGCGGCATTGTCGTGGGGCAATCGGGAGTTGGGAAATCCAGCCTGATTAATCAACTGGTGAGCGGTTCGGAACAACGCACGGGCGATATATCCGCTAAGTCCGGTGAAGGAAAGCATACTACGGTTAATTCCGTCATGATTTCACTTCAGGGAGGTGGGTCCTTGATCGATTCACCGGGCGTTCGCGACTACGCACCTGCTTTATCCGACGTAACTGACGCCGCAGTGGGTTTTCGAGAAATCGCCGCGGCAGCTCAATTATGTCGATTCGCCAATTGTCACCACCTACGTGAGCCCGGATGCGCTGTTAAGGAAGGTGTCGACAATAATTCGATCAGCTACCGACGTTACGAGAGTTTTAAGCGCGTTGTGAATCTGACAGAAAAACTGTCAGAGGGGAAATACTGATCCTATCAGCCGGGCGGCCAAGCGAGCGCTCTGCCACCCAATAAGTGCATGTGAATGTGAAATACGGTCTGGCCGGCAGCTTCATTACAATTCATTACGGCCCTGTAACCGTCATCTGCGATGCCCTCCGCTGCTACGATATCGCGAGCTGCCAAATACAAACTGCCAACGACTGCCTGATCTTCCGAGGTGATATCGTTTATCGTCGCAATGTGTTTTCTCGGAATGATTAACACGTGCGTCGGCGCTTGCGGATTGATGTCACGAAACGCTATTGTTGTGGCCGACTCATAAACAATGTCCGCTGGGATTTCGCCCGCCAATATTTTGCAAAACAAACAATCCTTTTCAGGCATGGTGCATCCTAGTCGATAGCCCTACGGCCATAGAAGGCATGAGACAATGTTCCGCCGTCAACGTACTCGAGCTCTCCGCCCAACGGCACACCATGCGCGATTCGACTCACCGTCACGTCCTTTCGTAAGGCAAGGTCTGCCAGATAATGCGCTGTCGCATCGCCTTCGACTGTAGGGTTGGTCGCAATGATTAGCTCTTTGACTTCCCCTTCAAGCAACCACTCCTCCAGTTTGCTAAGGCCGAGTTCTTCGGGTCCGATCCCGTCCAACGGAGACAGGTGCCCCATCAACACAAAATAAAGCCCGCGGAACCCCGTTGCATCTTCGATCGCCATAACATCAGCAGGAGATTCAACAACGCAAAGTTGGCTCGAGTCTCGACCACTTGCCGAACACAAGGAACACAAGTCACTTTCCGTAAACATGCGGCAGCGACTACAGTGTCCTATCCCCTCAGCAGCTTCTGCCAGTGCAACAGACAGGTCCGTTGCGCCATTTCGGTCTCGCTCCAATAAATGAAATGCGATCCGTTGCGCGGACTTTTGCCCAACCCCCGGCATGCAGCGCAGACCTGTGATTAAGCGAACCAATAGCGGAGAATAAGACATAGATCAGAACGGGAGCTTCATGCCGGGCGGAAAATTCAATCCTGACGCCATGCCAGAAAATTTCTCCTGCGTTGTCTTTTCGACCTTGCAAATGGAATCGTTAAATGCAGCGGTGATTAGGTCTTCCAGCATTTCCTTGTCATCACCAAACAATGCGTCATCAATTTCGACCGCCTTGACCTGATGCTGGCACGTCATAGTGATGCGAACCATGCCGGCACCGGACTCGCCGATAACCGTTATCGACGCCATTTCATCCTGCGCCTTTTTCATGTTGACCTGCATCTCCTGGGCCTGCTTCATTAACTGGCCAATGCCACCCTTCATCCCTTATCTCCTGAAATTATCTCTATCGTGTCCGTTTTCAGCTCGGCGCCAAACATGCTCTTCAGAGATTGCACATTCGGATCAGCCTCAAGCGACCGGCGAGCCTCTTCAAGCCGTTCATCCGACCTTCGCGATTCTTGCTGGACCGGTGTTTCCTCTGCCGCCGATCCCATCTCGATATCGATCGTCAGCGTCTCACCAAAATACTCACTCAGGCTGTCTACTATAAGGCCCTTTCTCTGCTTGGTCAGCATCGATTCGGAGCGCGGATCCAATCCGAGAAAAACGGTGTTACCTTCGCGCTTTAGATACGCGCAATTGCTGGCGAGCAATCGAGACGCGCCAGAAAGCCCGAGGTCCGGAACCAGAACGCTCCAATCGGGATCCGACCACGCTCTTACTGCCTTTTCGGGCTGTGCTGACTGAACGGGAGCGGCTTTGGGCTTCGTAGCCGCACTGGCGGGGCGCGTTGCAACGACCCCTCCACTGCTCACGGGTCCGGCAGTTCCTATTGACTCTGCTGCCGCAGGCTTGAACGCCAGCATTCTCAACAACGTCATCTTGGCGCCACTAAGCGGATCAGGTGCGAGGTGTAGGTCACGACGACCCATAATGGCAATCTGATAAAATAATTGAACGTCAGCGATCGGCATGGCATCGGCTAGATCGGAGATCTCTTTCTCGGAGTAATCATCTTCACTGTCGCAGGTTCCAACAACTTGGAAAACAGCGACGCGCTGCAAGTCTCTGGCGACATCGTCCAGCAAGCGTGCGTAATCCGGAAATTGCTCATCAATTTCTCGAACGGTTTCGATGATGCCCTTAGCATCACCGCTGGCCAACAGATTCATTAATCGAATGACGTGATCGCGATCAATCGTACCCAGCATGGTCGCCGTCGAGCTCTCTTCGACCTTGCCACCGCAATACGCGATCGCCTGGTCCAGCAGGCTCAGCGCATCTCGCATACTGCCATCGGCGGCCCGAGCGAGCAGTGCCAGCGCAGCAGGCTCAAACTCAATGCCTTCAGCGTCACAGATGTATGTCAGACGATCAGAGATCAGCCGAGGCGTCATGCGTTTCAGGTTAAATTGTAAACATCGCGACAAAACGGTTGCCGGCAGCTTCTGCGGATCCGTTGTCGCAAGCAAGAATTTGACGTGCTCGGGAGGTTCTTCGAGCGTTTTCAATAGCGCGTTGAATGAGCTCTTCGATAACATGTGCACCTCGTCGATCAGATACACCTTATAACGGCCGCGAGCAGCTGCGTACTGAACGTTGTCGAGCAAAGCGCGTGTATCATCGACCTTGGTCTTTGATGCAGCATCTACCTCGATCAAGTCAACGAAACGTCCTTCGTCGATTTCCTGGCAAGCGCTACATTTGCCGCAGGGTTCAGCTGATACACCCGTTTCACAATTCAGTGCTTTGGCAAGAATTCGTGCGATGGTTGTCTTACCGACACCGCGCGTTCCAGTAAACAGGTACGCATGATGCAGCCGACCGCTATCAAGTGCGTTCATCAGCGCCTGCAGCACATGTTCCTGACCAACTGTGTCGGAAAAGGTTTTAGGCCGCCATTTGCGAGCAAGAACGAGGTAACTCATAGATTAGGCACGCTGCGAGGATTATCCGCTGAATCGTCTATTAAATCACAAGTGGCCCGCGCCAGCTGCTCCCCGGCACCCAGCATCACCGCTACCGTTGCTCCCTTCCGGGCCTGGCGGAGTTTACGGTTGACCGTCGCGAGGAAGCCGACGCGGACCGGGCGAGATTATCGCTGCAATATCGCCCGGACACAACGTGACTTCAACCTAGAACCAAAGATGACGATATTTTTCGATCACCTGCTCTGCGATGTATTTTAAGTCGCAGAAGCGGCAACGATACTGGTTATCGATGCATCCAGTGTTGCATCAAACTCATCATCAGATTGCTGCGCACTCAGACCTTCCGCCAGCGCCCGTGAAAAACTCGCTACCATTCCTTTCTGACGTGTCAAGCGGTCGTTTGCTTCTTCGCGCGAGTAACCACCTGATAATGCAACAACGCGAGCGACATTGGGATGTGCAACACAGTCGTCGTACAGGCCATCCTTCTCCGGCAATGTGAGCTTAAGCATAACGCTTTCGTCAGCGTTCAGGTTGTTAAGCTGCTTCATTATTGCAGCCTTCAACAAATCTTCAGCTGCCGCCTTGTCCACACAATGGATATCAACTTCTGGCTCGATGATGGGCATCAATCCTGCCGCAACAATGCGTCTGCCAATCTCGAATTGCTGATCGACTACCGCATTTACACCGATTTCATTCACTTCTTTGATCACTGAGCGCATTTTCGTGCCGAAAATACCGGCTGCGCTAGCCTTCAACAAAAGAGAGTCAAGGTCCGGCATTGGAAGCAAAATATTGGCACCGTCAACAAGGTCAGCGAGACCCTTATCAACCTTCAGAAATGGAACTACATTCTTGACGTTCCAAAGATAAGAAGGCGTCGATTGACCATCAACTTCGCGATCCATCGTGTCCTCAAAGAGAATCGCGCCGAGAATTCGATCACCGCCGAATGAAGCGCTGGTCATGATTCGAGATCGCATCGCATGAACGATGTCGAACATTTCCTCATCATTTGACCAGTCATCCGAAGTAACGCCATATAGACCGAGTACTTTCGGCGTACTGCCGCCACTTTGGTCAAGTGCTCCGATAAAACCGGGTGCGTTTTTGATTTTTTCGAGTTGGTCTGCGTTGGTCATATTAGCCTCTAAGATTAGGAAGTTTGGATCATTTTGAAGCTGGATTCTACAGGATATTCCGCCGTTTTGGACCCCGACATACTGATATTTATTAAGTTTAATCTCTCCCGCCCTTTAAATCAGAAATTCAGCAAGATATTGCCTGCACTCATGGTTACGTCACTCATCATAGCGTGCTCCCGCTAATCACCTAAGCGCAATTAACAGTCGAATTAAGGTAGTCTAACTGGCCAAGAGATGTTCAAAACGGGGGAGAGAATAGAGATGAGCGGATACAAATTCGCCGCATTAGTGCTCGGCGCGATTATGGTTATCACGTCAACTTCTGGATTCGCAGCGTCGCGTGCAGAAACTATCGCTACAGCAGCTCAGTCGTTCCTCGACTCGCTCGATGAGGCCCAGCTGGCAACCGTGACGATGCCGATGGATACGAATGAAAGGGCGAAGTGGACCAATCTTCCAAACATCATGGTGCAGCCAGCCGGCTTGCTCATCGAAGACATGACGGATAAAACGCGACGAGCTATGCATGCCCTTATGCGGGCAACCATGTCGAGTCAGGGCTATGCCAAGTTCACGGGAATCATGTTGCTCGATGACCTGCTCCACCAAATCGAAGCAGAGGCACTGCGATCGAACAAAGAACGTCGCGACTTTGTAAGATTCTTCAATGACCCCATGGCCAGAGCATTTATTGCATCTCGCGACTATGAGAATTACACAGTGGCCATTTTTGGGAATCCCAGCGATACAAGCTGGGGCTGGAGAATTACGGGCCATCATGCAGCTATGAATTTCACTATCTCTGACGGTAGAATCGGCTTCACACCGACATTTCTCGGCAGCAACCCGATGGAAGTCCAGAGCGGGCGGTACGCCGGCCTCATGGCTCTAGCGCATGAGGGCGAGCGAGGCATTGAATTCATGAAATCCTTGGACGACGATCAACGCAAGAAGGCAATGATCGCTGATCAGGCGGCTGCGAACCTGTTCGAGGGCCTTGGAAGGCGTCATAGTCTGGATAATTACGAAGGATTATTGGTAAGTAACCTGACGAAAGAGCAAATGCATCTGCTGCAAAGGCTTATCACTGAATTCACTCACAATGCCGACCATGAGGCGGCAAGTGCACAGTTAGATGCTATCAGTGAGGCAGGCTGGGACAAATTGTGGTTTTCCTGGCGCGGCCCGGTAGACGCCAGTGGTGAATTTTATTATCGCGTGCATGGCCCTCGCATCCTGATTGAATACAACCGCCAGGATGCCAACCACGATCATATGATCGTCCGCGATCCTTCTAACGACTATGGTGAAGACTGGCTTGGAAGACACTACGAGGAACATCATCCGAACATGAAGGATGTAATTGAGAACACGCGGCGGCGCGCTGCATCCCTTTCGGCCAACGAAAGAGAGTAGCCGGACGTCAAAAAACTACAACATTTGAAAATGAACTAACTCATCTAGGGTGCACGAATGAAACTACGATTCCAGATATTGCTTTGCTGCTCGCTTATTGGCTTCGCCAGCCTTACCTCAGCGCAGAATGACGACAGTATCCCCATCATTTTTGACACTGATTTCGCCATGCCGCCGACGGATGATGCGCTGGCACTGATGCTGGCACTACAATCACCCGAACTGGATATTCTCGGCATTACTACGGTTGCCGGAAATAGCAGTCTCGAACGTGCAACATCCGATGTCCTTCGAATGCTTGAGATCGCCGAACGAATTGATATCCCAGTATACGAAGGAGCCGACCTGCCACTCGTGCATAGAATAAGTGACTTCGCAGTAAGTCAATACGGCAGCTGGTATTCCGATGCATTACCGCCCGAACCCTACGGTGGATTCGCAAAGAAGAAAATCGAGGGCGAGTCCGCAGCGGCCTATATCGAGAGAGAAGTACTGGCCAACCCCGGGGAGATAACTATCGTCGCCCTGGGGCCGTTAACTAATATTGCTCAAGCGATTCAAAATAATCCTGACTTCGCTGCCAAAGTGAAGCAGCTGTTCATCATGGGCGGTGCGGTAGCCTCTCTCTCGGATGGCGCCGGTAATATTACGCCCAATGCTGAGTATAATTTTTGGGTGGATCCGGAAGCTGCCAAAATCACGCTGCGTTCCGGTATCCCAATCGAGCTGTCACCTTTAAACGTGTCTCGAAAATCGGCGCTAACAAAAGACTGGTATAACAAAATGGTCGCCGTGGAAACGCCGCTAACTAATCTTCTGAAGATCTACCTCGGCCCTCGTTTCGAAGCAGCTCCTGACAGAGTGTGGTTGATGTATGACCAGATCACTGTCGCCAGCCTTATCGATCCATCCCTAGTGACGTCAGAGAGAATGTATGTCGACGTTAATGACAATCACGATATCAGTTATGGCGTTTCTGTTGCCGGATTAGAGGTATGGCCCGGTGCGGAAGAAGCGCAGCAAATGAATGTGCAGTACGATCTGGATTGGCCGCGCTTTATTAAAATGTATATTGAACGTCTGCAGCGGCCGATTGCCAACTAAATGGGCATGCGATTTATGAAAAAAACCTTAGATTGATGATGGCAATGTCATTACATAGAAGCCTATGCCCGTTCGGGTGGTGCTTTATTCTACTTTCTATAGTCCTTACTGCCGGGTGCGGCGGCGGTGGCTCCGCTAATCAAACGACCCCGACAGGGTCAGAGCAAAACCGCGCTCCAGTAATATCGGGTCTACCTTCATCAATTGCCGTTAATGAGAATCAAACGGCAGTGCTTACTGTATCGGCAACTGATGCAGATGGAAATTCAATTAGTTATGGTGTTAGCGGAACCGATACATCTTCGTTTGAGATTTCTTTAACAGGAGTTTTGACCTTTAAAACAGCGCCATTTTATGCAGTAAAAAACTCATTTTCTATTAATATTGATGTCACTGATTCACTCCTAATGACATCTGAACCATTAACCGTAACCATTAACATACCTCCATTTGCGTGGAAGACCGCCACCCCTGCCTCACAAGGACTAGATGCCACGAAGCTTCAGGCAGCTGTAGATTATGTTTTTGAGGACACTTGGAATACGCAAGGGCTCATTATTATTAAAAATGGCAAAATTGTTTATGAAAATTATGAAGGAATTTCAGATCTCAGCATTGCAGGACATCAAAGAGTTTTTAATCTTGCTAATTCTTCCGCTGGGGATGGCTGGGGAACAGGCTGGGACACCGCTAAATACCAAACCGTATTTGGAACTAGAGACCAAAATAGCATAGGCATTTCTCATTCTGGCGCTAAAACAATATTAGGAACATTGATAGGGATAGCGATTGATAAGGGATCAATCAATTCTGTTAATGATAAAATTTCAACTTATATCACCAGTTGGGCAGGGACAGTAAAATCAGAAATTACCATCGAAGATGTACTGACCATGAGATCAGGTTTGTATCATCAACCGGATGAAGCTGGGTTACTTGGTGAGATGTCTTTGCTTTATAAACCAGACGAGCTCGCCGTCTCTCTTGCAAGAGGACTCAACCCATCGCCACCTGCAAATAAATGGGATTACAGCGGCATGGCCGATTCATTAATACTCGGTGAAGTTCTAGAACTTACTACAGGGAAAACAGTTATAGAATATGCGAGAGATAATTTATTAAATCAAATAGGAATAACCAATTTTGATTGGTGGAGGGATGAAGCTGGAAATGTTCTCGTCTGGGGAAACTTTGAATCAACCCTAAGAGATTATGTAAAATTTGGCTTACTGTGGGCCAAAGATACAGGTTTGGATGCTGTTTATGGTGAAAATGTTATTGGTAATGGCAAATGGAATGGGGAACAAATCGTATCTGCTTCATGGCTGGAGGCATCTGCAATTAATCGAGTCGCCACTACTTTTGGTAATAGTGGTGGGGATCATTTCGGCTATGGATATCATATGTATAACGCGTCAAAGTTGATTGACGCAACGACTGATCCAGACACTGAGCTAAGTGTAACCGCCTATGTCGCAAAAGGTTTTAATGATAATTCTATATGGTGGATACCGGAACACAATCTTATTGTTGCCAGACATGGTCTATACGCTCCAATTGTTAACACTGGGAACGAGAAAATTATAACCGGTGATATTTCAGGTGTTCCGGGTACGGCAAATAAAGATACTGCAAATTACTGGTTAAGTTTATCTAATATGAATTTAGTTTTGATGTCGAGAGTAGGTAGTCAGTATGGTCCTTGGAATGCTAATTGGTCATACAAGATCATGGACGATGAAAAAATGATAAAGGATATTATCGAGGCTATTGAATAATAGACTGACAATTAAACTACTGTCATTGCAGCAATGAGACATCCGCAGACAAACTCTGGGATAGGTTTATATTAAGTCTCTTTAGTTCATCAGTCAGAGCGATCCATTCTTCCACCAGCTCGTTAGCGCGTTCCTTGCTTTTCTCTTTGCTTATCTAGGCCGCGTCGTACGCTTCTCCTGAAGGATAA
>CAJXYT010000054.1 GCA_913063505.1 uncultured Gammaproteobacteria bacterium
CCCTCACCCAGTCGTTAAGCGGCGAGCTGCTGGACGAATCAGGCAGTACTCTCAGCATTCAGCGCGAGCGATATTTACGAGAAGAAATAATTCAATTTCAATACAGCAATTTAGTCGCCTGACCTTGGTGGATTCAGGCTCATGACTGTGTCCGCTGCTACCGTAAAAAAAGCTACGTCGCTGCGGGATCAGATTCGTCATCATAACTATCGCTATCACGCGTTAGATGATCCGGAAATTCCGGATACCGAATACGATCGCTTAATGCTTGAGCTCCAGGGACTGGAAGACGAGTTTCCCGATCTTGTTTCCTCCGACTCTCCTACGCAGCGAGTTGGCCACGCAGCAGTTTCCGGATTTGGATCGGCGCAACATGCGCTGCCGATGCTATCGCTTGGAAACGCATTCAGTGTAGACGAGCTGCAAGAGTTCCATAGACGAGTCGCTGATCGACTGGGCTTGGATGAGCGTGGTGATCTGATTTATGCCGCCGAACCGAAACTGGATGGGGTGGCAGTTAGTTTGTTGTATGTGGATGGCGTGCTCGTTCGCGGAGCAACCCGCGGGGACGGCATGACTGGCGAAGATATAACTCACAACGTTCGAACTATCCAGGCCATTCCACTCAAGCTGATTGGCGACGACTACCCGTCTCGACTGGAAGTGCGTGGTGAAGTCTTCATGCCAAGAGCTGGATTCGAGGCGTACAACGAAGCTGCGCGAGCCGCGGGCGAAAAGACGCTCGTTAATCCCCGTAATGCGGCGGCAGGTAGTTTACGACAATTGGATCCGAGATTAACTGCAGGGCGTCCGTTGGATATGTATGCATATTCAGTCGGTGTTACAGATGGTGGTGAGCTCCCTGCGAGGCACAGCGAGATTATTAATCTACTTCAAGGCTGGGGAATCAAGGTTTGCCCCGAGCGACGAGTGGTGATTGGCGTAGAAGGGTGTCTCGAATATTACGAGAAGATTGGCGAACGTCGAGAGAGCCTTAGTTACGAGATTGATGGTGTTGTGTACAAGGTTGACAGCCTGGAATTGCAGCAGGAACTTGGGTTCGTATCGCGAGCACCCCGATGGGCAGTAGCACACAAGTTTCCAGCTCAGGAAGAAGTGACCACGGTGGAGAGCGTTGAGTTTCAAGTGGGACGAACCGGCGTAGTCACACCCGTCGCAAGGCTCAAGCCAGTTTTCGTTGGTGGAGTCACCGTGAGCAATGCGGTGCTTCATAATATTGATGAACTACATCGAAAGGATGTCCGTGTCGGAGATACGGTTATCGTTCGAAGGGCAGGGGACGTCATCCCAGAAGTGGCCAGTGTGATTTTGGACAGAAGGCCGAAAGGTACCCAGCATGTCCAACTGCCAGTCGAGTGTCCGGTCTGCGGCTCGCATATTGAGCGAGTAAAAGGCGAGGCAGCCGCACGATGCACTGGCGGTCAATTCTGTTCTGCCCAACGAGCCGAGGCATTGAAGCATTTTGTATCTCGAAGGGCGCTCGATATTGAGGGACTTGGCTCAAAGTTAATTGAACAACTGGTTGCGTCTGGCCGACTCAAGACCCCAGCTGATATTTTCCAACTGGAGAAAGATGAACTCAGTTCGTTGGATCGTATGGGCGAAAAATCAGCAGATAATTTGATCGACTCCATCAAGGCCAGCAAATCAACCACATTTGCACGATTGTTGTATGCATTAGGGATTCGTGAGGTCGGTGAGACAACTGCGGCAAGCGTCGCGGCACACTATGGGAGGCTAGCTAACCTAGAGTTAGCTACGGAGGAAGACTTGCAGCTTGTGCCTGACGTCGGGCCAGTAGTTGCGGCACGCATAAGGGCGTTCTTTGCCGAAGAGGATAATCTTTCGGTGATAGAGCGACTTAAGGAATACGGAGTTCATTGGCTGGAGATGGATCCGGTGTTAATCAGTACGGACGGACCGCTTGCGGGAATGACGTTTGTTATCACCGGTACGCTACCCACGCTGACGAGAGATGATGCGAAAGACATTATTCAAGATGCAGGTGGGAAAGTCATGGGAAGTATATCGAAAAAAACCGACTATCTTCTTGCAGGCGAAAAAGCGGGATCCAAGCTAGTGAAGGCGCAAAATATCGATGTTGTTATTTTGGATGAGCATGCATTGATATCACTGATATCTGGATGATGACAGCTGCAGCACTATTATTCCCTATGACCTCTCAATTAATACATATAGCTTTGGCGCGAGCTTCATGTCACGACTTGGCCGTTTTTTCCAAGCACGACATACTAGGGTCGTAAGCCGATCATAAAATCATGAAATTTCTGTTGTGCCAGTCGTTGCGCGAGAACGTCACGAACGCTGTCAAGCGGTGGTGGTGCGCTGTCACGAGAATCTTCGCGGAGAATCACGTGCCAGCCAAATTGTGTTTGCACTGGAGTGGGCGTAAATGTACCGTCCTCCATCGCAGCTACCGCGTCTGAAAACGGCTTAACCATGGCTTGCGCGGTAAACCATCCCAGATCACCCCCTGACAGGGCTGAAGGTCCAGTTGACCTCTCTTTCGCCAATTCAATAAAGTCTGCGCCGCTTTGCAGTTGCTCAACTAAGGACAATGCTTCGCTTTGAGTATCGACAAGAATATGGTGAGCATGGAATTCTTTGGGCGGCTTTAGGGCAATCTGCTCTTCGTAGACGTTGAAGATTTCCTGTTCAGTTGGCTGATTCTTAATTAGGAAGTCGTTTGCGAATGCGTTGAACAAGATTGCTCTTTCCTGAAAGTCGAGCTGGACTTTGATCGCTGAGCTTTCACCCAGTTCAAGCGCTCGCGGCAAACTTGAGATCAGGTAAATATTGGTCAGCTCTTCAATGGCTGATGCCCGCTCTGCTGAGGATGCTTGGGCCGCGGGCTTCTGAAGGCGTGATTCCAGTAGTAACTCAAGTACTGCATTATCAAAGACTGTATCTGGATTTGATTCTTGCGCTGTCGCTATCGATACTGAAAGTAGCAACGCGAAATTCATGGTAATTACGGTAAGTCTAAGCCCGGACGAGTTAAGGTTGGAAGATAAAGTCATTGTGGGGTCCTTTGTGGAAATTTTGCGAATCAGAAGTGATTAAAGGAGCATCTACTCAGGAGGGTGCGAGTTTTCTTGCGCTTGCCCGTATGGTCAGCGCGTGAATATCGGTTGTCATTAATTGACCTAGAGCATCGTAGATGCGTCTGTGACATTCAATTCTACTAAGCCCCTGGAAAGCGTCAGCGACGATGACCACCTCAAAATGACCGAGTCCTTCTCTCGCTCCGGCATGACCAGCGTGTAAATGACTTTGGTCCTTGACGAGCAAGTGGTCAGGTGAAAATGCTGTAACTAAAGCCGCCTCAATGCTTACCGTTCTCGCTGCGGTCACGGTAGAACCAGGTTGAACGGTTTAATCATCACGGTCTTGCAGACGCCAGCAGTAATGTACGGATCTGTATTAGCCCAGGTTTTTGCCTCTTCAAGCGAATCGAAGTCAGCAACCACGAGACTACCCGTAAAGCCTGCGGGCCCTGGATCGGGTGAGTCGATGGCAGGATGCGGCCCCGCGATTAGCATACGTCCCTGCTCAACCATTGCCTTCAATCGAGCGACATGCTCTGGCCGAGCGGCCAATCTCTTGTCCAAAGATCCCTCATGATCTTCACTGATAACGGCATACCACACTATGCATTCTCCTCAGTTTCTTCGGTCTCATCATCACCGATCTGATTGGCGATCCAGAACGTCTGTCCGAGCATGAAAACGAACGTCAGAGCCATAAGACCAAACACCTTGAACGTGGCCCAAGTTTCAAATTCGTAGTTATACGCAACGTAAATATTTAATAATCCGACAAACATGAAAAACACCACCCAAATGATATTTAGATTTTGCCATTGATGAGGGGTTATGTTCTCGAAACTGACCCCATCAACCAATCCGAAGAATCGTTGCACTAGTGGTTTGTCACTGATAAATCGGCTACCAAGAAATACGGTTGCAACGGCCCAATAAAAAACCGTTGGCTTCCACATCAGTATCAGCGGATTCCTGAAATACAAGGTTAGCGCGCCGGCGATTAAGAGAAGTACCGTCGACCAGAAGTACATTTTGTCTAGAGTCTTGGTCTTAAGGTATTTAATCATTAGTCCGATGGGCATCGCTATCATCAGAACAGCGACAGCGGGATAAATGCCTTTCCAGAACAAAGTGCCCAGAAATAGTATCAATGGAAGGAATTCAAAAAGTAAGCTCATCGGTTCTCGTAGATGGACGTTGGGTCGCGAATAATAGCGTATTGGAGGGGTATCCGCGAAGCTCTAGCTAACCTACAATTCGCGCGTGGCCAAACTCATCGAAATTCATCCCACAGATCCGCAGCCTCATCGCGTATCGATGGTCTCGCGAATCATCAAAAGTAGCGGCCTTATCGCATATCCAACGGATTCCAGCTATGCATTCGGTTGTCATATCGGCGATAAGAAGGCGATCGATCGAATACGCCAAATTCGCCGCACGGACAAGAATCATAACTTCACTCTAGTGTGTGCTGATTTGTCCGAAATTAGTTTATACGCAAGAATTGATAACTGGGCATATCGCCTCATTAAGTCGCTTACACCTGGACCATATACCTTTATATTATTGGCGACTCGTGAAGTTCCAAGAATGCTTCAAAATCGGAAACGTCGAACCATTGGCCTCCGAGTTCCGGATCACCCGCTGGTCCAAGCGATGCTAAATGTACTGCAGGAACCGATCATGAGTTCGACCCTCACATTACCTGGCGATGAGATGCCATTGACCGACCCACTGGATATTGAGGAGCGGATTGGTCATCAAATAGAGGCCATCATTGACTGCGGTCCTACGGGTCTCGAGCCGACCTCTGTACTGGACCTGTCCAGTGGTGAAGTTGACGTTTTGCGCGTCGGACGCGGGGACGTAAGCCAGTTCACCTGATCGCAATGATATACGCTAGAATGCGCCGATGTACGTCAGACTTAATGGCGTAACTATCCGGAATTTAGATGAAACCAGAATTAATTGTCCTGACAGCTGAAGACGCACCAAAGCCCACTCAGAGCGAGACTCAGTTTCCCGCTCAGGGTGAAATGCCGTTTGCCGTCGTCGATGGCGAGCCGGTTACGACGTTGCCTCAGGACCTATATATTCCGCCGTATGCATTGCAGGTATTCTTGGAAGCATTCGAGGGTCCACTGGATCTACTTTTGTATTTGATTCGGCGGCAAAATATTGACGTTCTTGACATCCCGATCGCTGAAATCACCAGACAATACGTCCAGTATATTGACGTAATGAAGGAGCTACAGCTCGAGCTCGCCGGTGAATACCTGTTAATGGCGGCCATGCTGGCGGAGGTTAAGTCTCGAATGCTGCTGCCACGACCAGAAAAAGAAGAAGAGGATGAAGTGGATCCGCGTGCTGAGCTTGTGCGTCGATTACAAGAATACGAGCGCTACAAGAAAGCAGCTGAAGATATCAGTGGTTTGCCGCGAATGGAGCGAGACGTCTTCGTAGCTACTGCAGATGCACCGGAACGAAAAGTTACGACGAAAATGCCGGATGTAACGATGAAGGAATTGCTACTAGCGTTCCATGATGTGTTGCAAAGAGCGGAGATGTTTACAAAGCTTCACATGCAACGCGAGCCTTTGTCGGTTCGCCAGCGCATGAGCGAAATCCTGATTCGACTGAAGGCGAACGACTTTACTGGTTTCTCTAACCTGTTTGACCCCGAAGAGGGTCGCATGGGAGTAGCCGTGACTTTTATTGCTATTTTGGAACTGCTCCGAGGATCCGTTATTGAAGTTGTTCAATCAGAGCAGTACGCACCACTGCACATTCGTGCGGCGTCCTCGGTGCGGTTAGTGGGCGATGACGAGCAGGGGGCGGACGAGGACCTAACCCCCTTCGAAGAAGAGTAATGGACGAAAACGAAATCAAGTACTTTCTAGAGGCAGCGCTATTGGCAGCAGGCCGCCCGCTTTCTGTTGGTCAGCTTCAAAGCTTATTCGACGGTAGAATGGCGCCGGAGATGTCAGAGATCAGAAAAGCGATCACAATGCTCAATGAAGAGTATAAAAGCCGCGGCATAGTGATTTCCGAGGTGGCATCCGGTTTTCGGATGCAGGTGAAATCAACGATGGCGAGTCGCCTGGAGAAATTGTGGGAAGAGCGACCACCGCGATACTCGCGAGCTTTATTTGAGACGCTTGCACTAATCGCCTACCGACAACCCATCACGCGAGGTGAGATAGAGGAAATTCGTGGTGTATCAGTTAGTAGCAATATTACTCGCCAGTTGCTGGAGCGTGATTGGGTGAGAGTTGTGGGGCACCGAGATGTTCCAGGCCGGCCCTCTATGTTCGGAACAACGAAGGGCTTTCTGGACTATTTCAGTTTGAAGCAGCTCGATGATTTACCACCACTTGCAGACCTTTCTGATTGGGAGAGCCTCAGGCTTCAGTTGAACCTTCCTGAGGTTGAGGGACGGGGTGACGCAGGAGACCCAGCCGGAGTCGATGAAGTCGCAATCGAATCCGATTCGGGGATCACTGAGGCTGCGATCGAGAACGATTCGGGGATCACTGAGGATGCCAAGAACGAGGGCGACACTGATTTGCCAGCGCCCGATCCGGAAGGAGTAGAAGAGCAATTGACAGGCGCAGCCTCGGATGACGAGGAACTTGCTGTATCTGATGGCCCCCAACCAGTTGTCTGACCGAATTCAAAAAGTACTCGCTGCGGCTGGCCACGGTTCGCGGCGTAAGATCGAGACATGGGTTCGAGAAGGGCGCCTGTTGGTCGACGGCAAGACTGCAATGATAGGTGATCACATAGAGGGTACTGAGAAAATAACGCTCGATGGCCAGTTGCTTTCTGTCAGTTCGAATTCACGGCCTCACCGCCACATTGTTTACCACAAGCCCGGTGACGAGATTACAAGTCGCGATGACCCTGAAGGTCGGAAACTGGTGTTTGATTCACTCCCACAACTAAAAGGAGCCCGCTGGGTTGCTGTAGGTCGCCTCGATTTTTCAACTACAGGCTTGCTAATCTTTACTACGGACGGCGCCCTGGCAAATGCATTGATGCACCCATCAGCCGAAATCGTACGCAAGTACGCTGTGCGGGTTCATGGCGATCCAAGGCGTTCCTTGTTGGAAAAATTGCAGTCGGGCATTACCTTGGAGGATGGACCAGCCAAGTTTGATTCCGTCGAGTCAGGAGGCGGTGAAGGGGCGAACCGTTGGTTCAACGTCACTCTCAAAGAGGGCCGTAATCGGGAGGTTCGACGTCTCTGGGAAGCGGTTGGATTGGATGTTACTCGACTGATCCGGCTTGCGTATGGTCCCATTCAGTTACCCCGCAGCTTAAGCAGAGGTAGAAACGAGGCACTTACACCGTCGCAGGTCCGCTCCTTATACGATGCCGCTGGACTCGAGGCTCCGATGGAGGAATATCGCTCACCGAAATCAGTGAAGAAAAGTGTTTGGGGCGGAAGTAAAAGGCGTTAAAAATCAGTTATTTATAGATTAAAATTAATGTTTATTATTGCGCGTTAAAACTTTTACCTGTGATGCCATTACTGTCAGGCCCAAGCAAATAAATATACGGCGCTAAAATTTCCTCCGGCGCTTTTAGCAGATCTCTGTCTTCTCCTGGAAAGGCCGCCAAACGCATATTAGTGCGAGTGGCACCGGGATTTATACAGTTTGACCGCAACTTCTCATGCGGATGCTCATCGGCGAGTATTTGTGACAGGCCTTCAGTCGCAAACTTAGACACAGCGTACGCCCCCCAATGAGATCGTCCGACGCGCCCAACGCTACTGCTGGTGAAGATAACAGACGCGTCATCGGATTGGTGCAGCATAGGTAGCAATACCTGAGTCAAAGCAAAACCGGCAGTAACGTTTACATGCATGACGCGCTGCCAAACTACGGCGTCAAACTGCTCGATTGAGAATCTATCGCCAATGATTGCAGCGTTATGGACTAGACCGTCTAATTTGCCGAATTCATTATTAATACTATTGGCCAGTATTGTGTAGTTTTCCGCATTTGCCGAGGCCAGATCAAGCACAACGATAGACGGACGCAAGGCGCCATCTATAGCGTCTATCTGGTCATAGACCTTTTCCAGTTTCGCGCTATTGCGTCCATGCAGTACGACTTGTGCACCAAGTCGTGCTGCTTCAAACGCCAACGCTCTCCCAATACCGTCGCTAGCGCCAGTAATCATGATGGTTCGGTCTTTTAGCAGGGCATTAGGATAAGTGTAGGTTCGTGGATCAATACTCAAGAATCATTTCCTTCGATCATAGTGCGTGGTACCGCTTCAATGGAGTCGAGCTTTTCCACTTCTTTTTTCGGATGTACGCCCAGTTCGACGAATTTACGCGCCCCAGGCAGAACACTTCTTTCCAGCGAACCGACCGCTTTGTTGTAGTTCTCAACGCTACTGGCAAGTTGTCGACCCACTTTATTCATATGTGATACATAGGTCGCCAAACGGGCGTACAAGTCTTCTGCCAAGATCCGTATTTCCTTCGCGTTGTCCGCAAGTGCCAGCTGGCGCCAACCATACGCAACAGCTTTTAGTAACGCGACGAAACTGGTTGGTGTCGCGAGTATGATCTGTTGCGAGAGTGCGTATTCGATCAAATCCGGCTCTTCATTCAGTGCTGCACTTAGAAATTGATCTCCGGGTATGAATAGAATCACGAAGTCAGGGCTTTCGTCGAACTGATTCCAATATGCCTTCGAGGCGAGCATGCGAATATGTGCTCGCACGTTCTTGGCGTGCCGCTTCAAATTGAGTTGCCGTTGAACATCATCTTTGGCTTCTATGGATGACAGGTAAGCGTCAAGAGGCGTTTTTACATCGACTACTAGTTCACGGTGATCCGGCATTCGTACGACCATATCCGGACGAATGATTTGCCCGTCCGTTTCGGTGTGCACTTGCTCGGCGAAATCGCAATGCTCAACCATGCCGGCGATCTCAACAAGGCGGCGCAGAGTAATCTCACCCCAGCGGCCCCGAACTTCTGGGCGACGCAGGGCGTTGAC
>CAJXYT010000055.1 GCA_913063505.1 uncultured Gammaproteobacteria bacterium
CCTCCAGCACTTTAAGTAAACTGTTGGCTGCATTCACTGTCATGTCATTCGCGGGCTCAATGACGGCAACCTTGCCGAAACCCTCGTAGCTCGTGAGGTTAAGCTGATTTACTAGCGCACGGATCTGATCGATACCGATGGTCTTTTTATCTTCCGGTGTCGAAATCCAACGCATATCCGGATGTTCAAATTCAGCGATTGGGTGCACCGGAAGTAATGCCAGTGGATCGGGCCTGAGCTTTTGCTTAGATATCCATGCGGCAGCAGCGCGTTTGCCAACACCCACAGGACCCGTCAGCAACACCGCGTGCGGCAATCTGTCCTGACGACTGCGGTCCAGCCAAGAATCAGCGAGATTACTTAACCAATTTAATTCCATTTAACAATCACTTACTTGTATGTATTAAGGTGAATTATTGCTAATGAGTTGCTGGATCAGTAACCCGATATCGTCCTGTACTTCACGTAGACTTCGGTTTGCATCGATAACGACGAAGCGCTCGGGCTCGCGAATCGCAAGGTCCAAATAACACTCACGAACACGCTCGAAGAACTCATGTTTTTCGCTCTCAATCCGATCCGGTGCACCTCTGCTGCTGATTCGGGCCATACCGACATCGACTGGTGTATCGAGAAGGATTACAAGATCCGGATTCACGTCGCCATGCACCCACTCAGCAAGACTGTCTATCATCTGCATTGGCAACCCACGTCCGCCACCCTGATACGCGCGGCTCGAGTCACTAAATCGATCGCAAATGACCCATTTGCCAGCCTCAAGTGCGGGAAGGATGACGTTGCACACATTCAAAGAGCGTGCGGCAAACATCATCAGTAACTCAGCGATCTCAGGTATCGGCTCATCGCCGCGATCCTTCAACAACTTCCGAATGTCCTCCGCGACTGGCGTACCACCAGGTTCACGGGTGGTCAGCACTTCAATTTCAGCATCCTCAAGATGCTTTACCAGGGCCTCGATATTGCTGGATTTACCAACACCCTCGATACCCTCCACAGAAATAAATTGTCCGCGTTTCAATTTAGGTTCCTAGAGAGTCGTTTTTTGCGCAGGCGAACCAGGTATTCAGCGACTGCTATGTCGTGTTCGGCCTTCGTACTTGAAAACTGATGACTCCCATCTCCTAGGCCTGTTGCCACAAAATAGAGCTCCTCTCCCGCCTCTGGGTGCAATACAGCATTGATGGCAGCCCTGCCCGGCATCGCTATTGGTGTTGGAGGAAGCCCATGGCGCGTGTAGGTATTGTAAGGCGTATCTGTTTTCATGTTCTTGCGAGTCAGGTTGCCATCAAAGGCCGGACCAATGCCGTAAATAACCGTCGGGTCGGTCTGCAGGCGCATGCGTTTATCGAGGCGGCGTGAAAACACACCGGCGATTCTCGGTCGCTCGTCCACTCTTGCGGTCTCCTTTTCCACTATCGATGCAAGCACCAAGACTTCATAAGGTGAGTGGACCTGCAAGACCTCCTGTCGACGCGCCCACTCCTCCGCAAGTACGGACTCCATCAACGTATACGCTTGCCGAAGTAACTCCCGATCCGTCGTGTTACGAGGAAATCGGTAAGTCTCAGGCAAGAATAAGCCCTCTGGGTGCGTTACCTCAGCCCCCAGTGAATCCAGTAATGCCGGCCAATCCTCGTCAGTCATTGTCACTTTCACTGCTTCATTTGCATGCAGCGCTTGCAAGACTTCCCGATAGCTCCAACCTTCGATAAGGGTGAACGCGTATAAGTGCACTGCGCCGCTCGTAAACTGATGGAGCAGCGACTCAGGCGTTGCACCGGACTCGATCAGGTAATCGCCAGCCTGTATCGCGCCCGCCAAACCGTGCCAGCGTACGTAGATTCGCAACCAGCGATCGCTGTCGATGAGCTCACGTTCAATCAATTTAGTGGAAATGGATGTAAATGAAGCGCCGGCTGGTATCTCGAATGAAGCGCTATTACCCGCTACGTCCAACGGCGTATTCATGAAACTATTGACTTGATAATTAAGCACCAACGCGCCTGCTATAGCGACTACTGTTAGTACTGCAGCTGCTTGCAGGAGACGCTTCATGAGAGACACTCAGCTACGCCATTGTCCGCCATCACCGACATAATCTCCCGGGTTCTGTCTGCGACCCCCCAACGGACATCGGTGCAGCGACGAACGGGCAATACTCCGAACTGGCTGTTCGATATGAATACCTCATCGAAGTCGCTCATCTCCGCAATCTTGATTCGACGAATATTCGTAGCAATGCCTTGTTTCTCGAGGCACGTAATAACATGCCGTCGCATGACGCCCTCGACGCCGCAGCGATCCAAAGATGGGGTATGAACCATTCTGTCTTTTATGAAAAACACGTTGCTCATAGTACCGCAGATGATGTTGTCATCTGCATCCATTGTCAGCCCTTCAATCAACTCCGTTTCGGCAAATTCAGTGCGTGCCAATACCTGTTCCAGGCGGTTTAGCGTCTTTAGGCCCGCGGTAACCGAGCCAACCGCGAGTCGCGTACGGCAAAGCGCCAGGTCAATTCCGTCCCTGTAAGCTGCAGCTTGATACGGCGCTGCTGGAAAGACGGCAAATAGCGTAGACGGTGACGCGTTACCTGTACGTCCGTAACCTCGCGAACCCTCCCCTGCCGTTATAATAATCTTGGCAACAGCGGCTATTGCTGTTGATTCGCTGTTACGAAGTGCGTGCATAACACCTTCAAGCAAGACATCATCGGACGGCATCCAGAGGCCCAATGTTTCGCAGCCCTTCCTAAGTCGGGCCAGATGATACCCCCACAAACGCAACTCACCGTCACGGATCGCAATTGTTTCGAAAAGGCCGTCGCCATACTGAAGGCCACGATCATTTGCTGAGATCGCCTTAATTAGCTCTCCGCGCGAGAACCATTCAGTCATTTTGAAAGACTCGCAGCATGCCCTCTGCTTTCGCGCGGGCTTCATCGAGCTCCGCTTGCGGATCCGAATCCGCGACAATGCCAGCACCTGCTCGAAATGTAATCTCGTCACCGTTTTTAACCATCGTACGAATCAAAATATTTAAATCCAGGCTACCGTCGCGATTAAGGAAGCCGAAGGATCCGGTATAAGCACCACGGGGCGCAAGTTCGAGCTCGCCGATGATCTGCATACAACGTACTTTTGGGCAGCCAGTAATGGTACCACCCGGAAAGACAGCAGCAATTGCAGTCCCGGGAGAAACATCCTTGCAGAGGCGTCCTCGTACATTTGAAACAATATGATGTACATGCGCGTAGCTTTCGAGAGCCATCATTTCATCGACTTCAACCGTGCCTGGTACGCAAACCCGGCCTAAGTCATTTCTTTCGAGGTCAATAAGCATTACATGCTCGGCACGCTCTTTCGGATGTGCGAATAGCTCGCTGGATAGTTCATCATCCGTGGTCTCATCGTCACCCCGCCGCCGGGTGCCCGCGATAGGGCGCGTTGAAACTTCGCCGTCTTTGATGCGAATCAGCCGTTCCGGTGAGGAGGAAATTATTGACGTTCCTTTCCAATGCGCAATGCCGGCAAAGGGAGCAGGGTTTGCGATACATAAGTCCTGGTAAATTGCTTCGGCGTCCAATTCGGGTGTGACCTGAACCGTCCATTGCCGAGACAGGTTTGCTTGGTAAATGTCTCCCGCTTCGATGTGCTTCTTGGCGCTGCCAATGGCATTGGTATACTGAGTCGGATCATCTTCACTGATGGCTACCGCCTCTACTTTTGCGGTGTCGATCGGAGAATTAAGATGAGCTATGTCCTCTCGTAATAGGGAGTTGATTTTCGGGCAATGGTTTTCATTGAGGAATATACAACTTCCTTTTTGATGATCATAAATCAGAGCCGCTGGGCAGCGGACTGCGAAAGCCGCAGGTAGCAATGGGTCATCATGCAAATGAAGGCTGGGCTCAACTTCTGCAGCGAGTTCGTAGCCAAGATACAGAAACCATCCGCCATGAAACGGAAGGTGGCTTTTAATCGGGTCAATTCTTTCATCGAGCCACCAGGTATCTAGGGCATTGAGAAACGTCGAATCCGGTATAGCTCGCTTGCCAACCAGCTCAGAAATATTTTCAAGTACCAGCGAGTCGCCGGGAAATGCGAACAGGATGTCATAGCGACCAAGTTCGCCGCTATAAGCCGTGCTTTGCAATAGGAATGGGTATCGATTTGGAAATATCTGATTAAGTCGCCTGAGCTCATCAGGCCCAGAAATCTCGGACACTACGTTACTCAAAAGCTTGTAGGACAATACTTCCATTGGTGCCGCCAAATCCAAAGGAGTTTGAAATTGTTGTACGTACTTTGGCATCGCGCGCGACGTTTGCGGTGTAATCAAGGTCGCACTCAGGATCTTTGTTTTCCAGGTTGATCGTCGGTGGAATGACCTGATCGCGAATTGATAATGCACAGAAAATAGCTTCTACCGCTCCGGCGGCACCCAGAAGATGACCAGTGGTGGATTTGGTTGAGCTGACAGTGAGCGTCTTCGCTGCATCGCCAAATGCACGTTTTATGCCGTTCGTTTCGCTTATGTCGCCGGCACGGGTGGAGGTTCCGTGTGCATTTAGGTAGTCAATATCGGCAGCATCAATTCCTGCGTCACGAAGAGCCGCAACCATGCATTTCCGCGCGCCCTCACCGTCAGCTGGAGGCAAAGTGGTGTGATAAGCGTCGCCACTCATTCCGAAGCCAATGACTTCGGCGTAAATTCGAGCACCGCGTGCTTTCGCGTGCTCCAGTTCTTCGAGCACTACACAACCCGCACCGTTACTAAGTACGAATCCGTCTCGGTCGATATCGTAAGGGCGGCTAGCGCCTTTCGGATCATCGTTGCGGGTCGTCATCGCACGCGCTGAGCAAAAACCACCCATAGCCAGTGGAGTGGTCGCAAACTCAGAGCCACCGGCAAGCATAACGTCGGCATCTCCGTGCTCAATGCTCCTTGCCGACAGTCCGATGCAATGTGACGATGTCGCGCAAGCCGTAACAATCGAGATATTTGGCCCGGTTATATGCTGCAAGATACTGGCCTGACCTGAGGTCATATTGATGATGCTGCCCGGTATGAAAAACGGCGATATTTTACGTACGCCGCCGGCCAGCATTTTATTATGGTTGTCTTCGATAGACTTGATGCCACCGATTCCGGAGCCCATGCCGATGCCTATGGTGTGGCCGTTATCTTCTGTGATCTCAAGGCCTGAATCGGCAATCGCATCCATAGTGGCGGCGACACCATAATGAATAAATGGATCATTCTTGCGCTGATCCTTCTTGGACAGGTAGGCGTCGACATCGAAGTCTTTGACCAGTCCGGCGATTCGCGTTGGAAAGGTGCTGGTATCAAAATCTTCTATCTGAGTGGTGCCAGACACACCTTCGAGAACATTCGACCATGCGACGTCAAGTCGGCTACCAACAGGGGAGATTATTCCCATGCCAGTGATTACAACGCGTCGTTTACTCAAAATAGTTTCATCTTGAAGTGGCAGAAAAGCCGATTTTTGCTAAAAAAAGGCGCGACGACTTCAAATAGTCGCCGCGCCAGTTACTCTTAATCTTTGCTTGGGCGAGACGTTACGAAGTCGATCGCTTGTTGAACAGTCGTGATCTTCTCAGCGTCCTCATCAGGGATTTCAGTCTCGAATTCCTCTTCCAGTGCCATTACCAATTCAACGGTGTCGAGCGAGTCAGCGCCCAGATCATCGACGAATGAAGCATCGTTTTTTACCTCGTCTTCCTTAACTCCGAGTTGCTCGGCAACGATGGCTTTAACTTGTTCTTCGATACTGCTCATAGTCTTTATTACTCCTGAAAAGACTCAAAAACTTCAATATGGCCCGCTTCAATTGACGTGTATGGTGGCCTGTATTTACGCTCGAAAGAACCATAAGTCATTGATTTTTACTCAATAATTATGAGGCCGGCTCGCTCGTGGCTGGACATTGTATGTGAATCAGACTTGGCAATCTATAGCATATCAATCCATCACCAGCCCGCCATTGACATGCAAGGTCTCGCCAGTAATATATGCACCACTATCCGAGGCCAGAAACAACACCGAATTCGCAATGTCAGTACCTGCCCCGAGCCGGCCTAAAGGTACCTGCGCGAGCATCGTAGCTCGCTGCTCTTCTCGTAGCACCTTGGTCATGTCTGTGTCGATGAAGCCAGGCGCTACGACATTCACGGTGATCCCGCGGGAACCTATTTCTCGGGCTAGAGACTTCGAAAAGCCAATCATGCCTGCCTTCGTGGCTGCGTAGTTCGCTTGGCCTGGATTGCCCATTACGGCAATAACAGACGCGATATTAATAATGCGTCCTTTCTTTGCTTTCATCATGCCGCGGAGGCACGCCTTGCTGACGCGGAAGAGCCCAGTTAGGTTCGTCGCGATAACGTCGTCCCACTCTTCCTGCTTCATTCTTATCAGGAGATTATCTTTTGTGATACCGGCATTATTCACGAGAATTGAGGGACTGCCTTCTGCTCCTTGAATATCCTTGATAGCAGTCTGAATCGAATCGTCGTCACCGACGTCCAGCACGATACCGCGGCCGTTTCCGGCCAATGCCTCGCTGATTCCATCGGCCCCTCCCTGGCTGGTAGCGGTGCCGATTACAGTCGCGCCAGCGCCCGCCAAAGCTTGAGCGATCGATGCACCAATGCCACGTGATGCCCCGGTTACCAGTGCCACTTCTCCACTCAAAGCGTCCGAACTGTAAATATTTTTCATCTGAGATCCTTGTTGTTCTGCTATGCGAGCAGCGATTTCTGCAGGCTGTCGATTGAGTCAATAAATGAGACGGGTGTGTCCCTGTCGATGCGACGACACAGTCCGGATAGAACTTTTCCCGGTCCGCACTCTGTGATGCTGGTAGCCCCGGCCTCAATCATGGCGTTTACTGTTGTGACCCAGTGCACCGGACCGTATACCTGCCGCGATAAGCGCGAGCGAATATCATCGGCGTCGGTGTATGGCTGACCGTCGGTCGCCGCAATCACTTTGATGACGGGCGCCTTAATGTTCGCAGCGGCCACCGCCGTTTTTAAGGCTTCACCTGCGCCAATCATTAATGACGAATGCGAGGGTACGCTCACGGGAAGTAGCATTGCCCGACGTGCTCCGGCCGCCTCACAATGATGGATTGCGCTATTAACCGCATCCTTATGGCCTGCAATGACGACCTGCCCCGGCGAGTTGAAATTGACCGGTTCTGCAACACCCATACTTGACGCCTCGTCGCATGCCGCTATTACGCTAGCGTCATCCAGACCGATAATGGCAGCCATTGCGCCGACGCCGGCTGGGACTGCATTCTGCATCAGCTTCGCACGCTCTATGACAACTATCAGAGCATCCGAAAAACTGAGTGACTCACCCGCTACCAGCGCTGAATATTCACCAAGACTATGGCCTGCCACTTGTTGTGGCGGCGCTCCGCCTGCAGCCAACCAAACCCTGTATGCGGCTGAACCTGCGGTCAACATTGCGGGTTGCGTAACGACTGTTTCGCCGAGTTTTTCGACTGGACCATTTTGGACTACGCTCCAGAGATCATAACCCAGAATATCGCTCGCCTCTGCATAGGTTTCTTGCACCACGGAGAACTCTGCAGCCAGATCAGATTGCATTCCCATCGATTGGGATCCCTGGCCGGGAAATACCATTGCTTTAGTCAAGACTCTCTCCGCTCGCTGAATGTCCAAGGCCGCGCATTATATAGCTCTGCGCGACTAAGCTCTAAACTTTTCTAGTAACGCGCCGAGAGCCCCTCCTAGGGCCCCATAGAGGTGCGCATCGACGATAATTGGTCCGCCGGAGGTCGCTTCGGACCCTGGAACTGATCCGCCGAACTGCTCATAGCTGATTTTTGCGATAAGCAGCAGTAGCAATACGCCCGATTCAAAATCAAGAGCAGGCAGCCGAATGATAATACCGGCCAGAAGCATACCGTGTAACAGTCCGGACATGCCGACATACCAGTAAAGATGGGGATTCATCAGCCAAAAGGCGGCATCCATCGTCGCGATCGTAACGAGAATGACAAATAACCAAGAATGGGTTTTTAAATTCGAGCCGACCAGATACCACACTAATATCAATCCGGCGCTGTTCAGGGCTAAGTGAGACCAGGCTAGGTGCACAAAATGCCCGCTAATTAGTCTCCAGAATTCCCCCTGACCTATCCAGACCCTATCGTAACGCAGCAACTCTTCTCCTGCGTCACCTATGAGCATGACCAATATTGATAGCCCGACAATGCTGGCGGGCATCAACCATTTTGCTGAAGCGACTCTTTTGGCGTCTTGTTTCAATTCGCATAACCTCATGTTTGGTATACTGACGTTCAATCAAAGAGTGAGTCAACCTGACCCTTCGGAGCACAAAACGCGTGACGCAATATCATACAAACAATCGCCGGCAAGACGGCTTTACACTTATCGAGATAATGGTCGTCGTGATTATTATCGGAATCTTGGCTGCCATTGTCGCGCCAAATGTTATTGGACGTGTGGATGATGCCCGAATTACAGCCGCGAAATCCGATATCGCGACCATTGAGGGAGCGCTGAAAATGTA
>CAJXYT010000056.1 GCA_913063505.1 uncultured Gammaproteobacteria bacterium
GTATCTTGCTGGGCCATGTGACTGACTTTATTCAGGTCTTATTTGGTAGCTGGGCGTTCCCGTCATTCAACGTCGCGGACGCCAGCATTTCTGTCGGCGCCGCTTTGTTGATCATCGATGCTTTGTTTTTCTCAGGTCGACAAGAGCGAGCAGATTCCTGAGACCTATCTTACTCGGGTCCAGCGGTCGGTATCCGGCATCGACGTCTTGACACCACATTCGTCGATTTTGATATGCCGCATTTTGCACCTTCGCTACTATCTAATTTGAAGGTCGCTGTCACCGCAAGGTTGGCGGTATTGGCGTTTGGAATTTGGATGCCATACGAACTAGTCGCGGTCGTAAAAATTGGGGGGAGGGTGGTCGCAAACCCAAGCGTCACCAGGTCCTCTATGACCTGATTATCTTGACTGCGACTCGCTGTATCTACACTCTGAATTTTTTTGAAGAACGTATTGTAAGAAGATCTCAGAATAGGTGTGGGTTACACGTTACATGCAATACGCGATTCAGGCCGTGTTAACATTTCTCTTTAAATCAGACTAATCTCTCAATTTAAGGACTTACATATGTCGCGCGCTGAACTACTGGCCAAATTGGAAGACCATGGAATTCTTCCGACTCCGCAACGCCTCGAGGTCGCAGAAATTCTGTTGGAGAAACCGCAGCACTTGTCTGCCGATCAAATCATTGAACGCTTACGCTCGGGCGGGAGCACTGTGTCGAAAGCGACTGTCTATAACTCTTTGAATTTATTTCGGAAGAGTGGTCTGGTTACTGAGCGCATGGTCGATCCGGAACGGCGTTTCTATGACTCGACCACGACTGCACATCACCATTTTTACAATGCCGATACGCATGAGTTGTCTGACATACCGTTTGAAAAAATAGCAGTCTCCGGACTACCCGAGCTGCCGGCTGGCACTCGACTCGAAGGTACTGAGCTCATCATTAGGGTTCGCAACACCACTTGAATTTTTTGACTTAATGAACGATAAGTCTTTTCGATCGTGTGCGGCGACGCTATACTTCGCGCCGATTGGCAATGCCGGATTAGCTCAGGTGGTAGAGCGGTACATTCGTAATGTATAGGTCGGGTGTTCGAGTCACCCATCCGGCACCAAACCCAAAGCCCCAGGACTGCTTCAGGTTCTGGGGTTTTTTATTCTGGCGTCAAATCGACCTAGTGTCGAATTAATGATCAAGTCGATCTTTCGATGCAGGAGCTGAAAATTTTCATGTTCCGAAAGTCGATTGTTCAATTATTGATTAAAATAGTAGTCATAGCGACATTTGCCGCCAAGTGATTTCAATATAAAATCGTGTTACTGCTCGCTGCGATGTTAGTCCTTTCTTTTCGTCTCAAACCTGTTACAGTCCGCTCCGTCTTGGCGCACCTCGGTCTGCGCCACTAACTCCAACCCAGCAATGCTGCTCGCTTGGAGTCATTAAATCTAAATTCCAGTCTGGACCGAACCGCACGTTTTAAGACGCGTCGGATCAGACGATCTTGGAGAACAATCAATGTTATTTAACGAACTCGGCCTTTCGGCCGAATTGCTGCGCGCTGTCGAAGAACAGGGCTACACAGAAGCGACACCCATTCAGCAGAAAGCTATCCCCCTTATCCTGGAAGGTAAAGACGTCTTGGCAGGGGCCCAAACGGGTACTGGTAAAACAGCAGCCTTTACTCTTCCTTTATTGCAACGTCTGCAGAAAAAGCAGGACGGGCCACGGCGCATTCGTGCGCTCATCCTCACGCCGACTCGTGAGCTCGCAGCTCAGGTGCATGAAAGCGTGAAGACCTATGGCAAGCAGCGCCCATTACGCACTATGGAAATTTACGGCGGCGTTAGCGCTCGACCACAGATCTCGAAAATTCATCGTGGCGTGGACGTCGTCGTCGCGACGCCGGGTCGACTACTTGATCATGTTCGGCAAGGCAACATAAACTTATCCGGTGTTGAGATGTTCATTCTCGATGAAGCGGATCGCATGCTCGACATGGGCTTTATTCGCGACATCAAGCAGATCATTAAGCAGCTACCCAAGGAACGCCAAAACTTACTGTTTTCGGCGACGTTCTCACAAGAGATTCGTGATCTTTCAAAAGGTCTTCTGAATAATCATATAGAAGTCGAAGTGGCGCAACGCAACTCAACCGCTGATCGCGTCGAGCAGCTCGTTATGCCCGTCGACAAACTGCGTAAGCGCGAACTACTGTCGGAACAAATCGGTAAAGGCAACTGGCGCCAGGTACTCGTATTTACACGAACCAAGCACGGCGCGAACAGGCTTGCCAAACAATTGAATATCGACGGCATCGAGACACTCGCCATTCATGGCGGCAAGGGTCAGGGCGCGCGAACGAAAGCGTTGCGCGACTTTAAGGCTGGAAGCATTCGTGTATTGGTGGCGACTGATATCGCCGCACGCGGCCTCGATATCGATAAACTCCCGCACGTAGTAAATTACGAGCTACCACATGTGCCAGAAGATTATGTACATCGTATTGGTCGCACGGCACGTGCAGGGCAGGATGGCACTGCCATCTCGTTGGTCTGTGTCGACGAGTTGAAGTTGCTCAAGGATATCGAGAAGCTTTTGAATCGTGACATCAAGAAAGAGTTTATTGATGGCTACGCGGTCGACAAAAGCATTAAAGCTGAGTTGATTAACAAGGGTAAGCGACCCCACAGCGGCGCACCGCGCCGCGGCAAGCCGTCTGGCCCGAAAGTATCAGGCTCAAAACCTGCAGGCGCAGGGCGGCGCAATAAGCCGTCTCGCCCAGGCAAGAATGCCCGAAGTACGCAGGGCAAACGTCCTAGCGGCTCCGGGCAGCAGCGTCCGTCCGGGCAACAACGACGAGCTAGCTAAATTTAGTTAGAAAGCGATCCAACTGGTTGGCAAACTCCTGCTTGTCGCGTTGATTGAACGCAGCCGGACCGCCGCTCATCTCGACGCCACTGGATCGCATCGTGTCGAGAAAGTCGCGCATATTGAGGCGCGCGCCAATATTTTCCTTGGTGTGCATCTCGCCGCGTGGACTCAAGGCGTGGCCACCTTTTTCGATGACTTCGGCGGCCAGCGGAATATCGCTGGTGATCACGAGATCGCCGGGCTCTGAACGCTTGACGATTTCGTCATCAGCAACATCGAAGCCTTGCTGAACCTGCACCGAATTAATGTTGAGGGATGATGGTGTGCTGAGTGCTTGGTTCGCAACAAGCGTTAACTCAACCCCAGTTCGTTCAGCGGCTCGATAGAGTATCTCCTTAACTACGACCGGGCAGGCATCTGCGTCGACCCAGATTTTCACTCGACCGTCTCTTTTCGCGCGGCAACCCGCCGCCGAACGGCCTCAGCAGGCACGAATAATTGCTGCATGAGATAGCTTTTGAATTCGGCGGCGAAGGGCTGCTCGGCAATGGTTTCTGCCATGCAGGTCAGCCACTGATCTCGTTCCGGTGTCTCGATATCAAGGTGTGCATGCACTCGTGGAATGCCGATCGCACCGTATTTCTCGTTATAGAGTTTCGGGCCGCCGAGCCAGCCGCACAGAAACCGGGCAAGTTTGTCGCGGGAGACAGCGTTGTCATCCGGATGCATTTGCCAAATAGTCTGAAAGCGTTCATCACTCCCCATTCGATCGAAGAAAGCATTCACCAGTGCGAATATGCCCGCTTCTCTGCCAGCAGCCTGAAATGACATGTCGCCTGCACCGAATTGTGGCGTTGAACTCATGAACACGACTGTACGCGAAGATAGTGCGTATCGGTATACTCGCGGCATGACGACATCTCCGCAGAGCATCCTCACGAACGTATTTGGCTATCACACATTTCGCGGGGACCAGGAAGCGGTAATAAACGCAGCGCTCGGTGGGCAGGATTCTCTGGTATTGCAGCCAACCGGCGGCGGCAAGTCGATCTGTTATCAGATACCAGCACTACTAATGGACGGAGTGACGTTGGTCGTGTCGCCGCTGATTGCGTTGATGCAGGATCAGGTTGCCGCCTTGCGGCAGCTGGGAATCGGCGCGGCGTTCCTGAACTCGACATTGACGGGTGAAGAACAAAGCTCTGTCTATCAACGACTGGCCAGTGGCGACATCAAGTTATTGTACGTCGCACCGGAGCGCTTAATACAATCGCACACCATTCAACGTCTTAAGTCGCTCAAAGTCAGCCTCATCGCCATTGACGAAGCTCACTGTGTCTCTCAATGGGGTCACGACTTTCGCGTGGATTACCTGTCCTTAGGCCAGCTGGCTGAACACTTTCCAGGTGTCCCGCGTATGGCGCTTACGGCAACGGCAACCTCGGACGTTCGCGACGAAATCATCCAGCAATTGCAGCTTTCTAGGCCAGAGCGGTTTGTCGCCGGCTTCGATCGACCAAATATTCGCTATCAGGTGCAGGCCAAGGTTGACGCCAAACGGCAGCTGCTAGCGTTCCTGAATGACTATCGGGGTGACGCCGGAATTATCTATTGCATGTCACGGAAGAAAACCGAGTCCACAGCTGAATGGCTGACGAAGGAAGGACTCACCGCATTGCCATATCACGCCGGTCTAGATTCGATGACTCGCGCGGAAAATCAACGCCAATTTATTAGCAAGGATGGCGTCATTATCGTCGCGACCATAGCGTTTGGCATGGGAATTGATAAACCAGATGTGCGTTTCATTGCACACCTCGACTTACCCAAAAGCATTGAGTCGTACTATCAGGAGACCGGGCGGGCAGGCAGAGATGGTGAGCCATCAGTCGCCTGGATGGTTTACGGTCTGCAGGACGTCGTTCGACTAAGCCAGATGGTCGACACTTCGCAGGCGGACGAGGCGAGGAAGCGCAATGATCGCAGCAAGCTGGACGCGTTGCTGGGCTGGTGTGAGGTTACGAATTGTCGCAGACGTTCCTTGCTCGCATATTTCGGTGACGAATTAATCGAGGACTGCGGAAATTGTGATGTTTGTCTTAACCCGCCGGAGGTATTCGATGGGACGGAAGCGGCAAAGAAGATTCTTTCTGCGGTGTATCGCACGGGACAGCGCTTCGGTGCGGTATACGTTATCGATGTATTGATGGGCAAGGACAGCGATAGAGTTCGGCAGAACGGACACGATCAACTCGGTGTTTACGGCATCGGTGCTGAGCTGGAACAGCAGCAATGGCGCTCGATACTGCGCCAGCTAGTTGTGCTTGGTTTGTTAACAGTAGACAGTGCCGGTTACGGTGCTCTGCAACTCAGCGATAGGAGCCGGCCGCTATTGCGCGGTGAAGTGGACCTGCCACTGCGCCGGGATTTGCTGGTGACTCGGAAGGCGAGAAAAGCAAAACGCAAAGGCGCGGATATTGCCGACGAAGATCGAGAATTATTTGAAGCGTTGCGAGAATGTCGGAAGAAACTTGCTGACGAAAACGAAGTGCCACCGTACGTTATTTTTCATGATTCTACGCTCATGCAGATGGCAGCCGATAAGCCAACATCAGATGTGGCACTGCTGGCAATATCCGGTGTCGGTCAAACTAAGTTGGAGCGCTATGGTCCATCGTTTCTAGAGGTACTTAGACCGAACGACTAGCTTTGATTTTCCAGAATTTCGCTAGCTTCCAGCCAATCCCATTCCAGTGACTCGATCTGAGCCTTGGCCGCGGCTTGATCCCTGACCAGCTGAGTGAGTTCGTCCTTACGGTTCGTATCTGTATAGATTGATTCATCCGCCAGACGATTATCACACTCATGTAACTGCGCTCGACAGGTTGCTAGCTTCTTCTCGATATCTCGGACCTTGTCATACATCGGTTTCAAGCGCTGTCGCCGTTGGGCCTGTTCCCGGCGTTGCTGCTTCTTGTTGACTGGTTTAGCGGATTCATACTGCCATTTGGCTTCGACCGGGTTGGACTTGTCTTCCTGTTCTTTCAACCATGCCGGGTAGTCATTAAGGCTCAGATCGAATCGGTCGACGACTCCGTCATGAACGATCAGCAATTCGTCACAGACGCTGCGCAACAGATGTCGATCATGTGAGATCACGACAAGGGCGCCCGTGTACTCAATCAACGCGACGCTGAGTGCCTGACGCATTTCCAAATCGAGATGATTCGTTGGTTCATCGAGCAATAACAGATTAGGTCCCTGACGGATCATAAGTGCCAATACGAGACGCGCTTTTTCGCCACCAGAGAAGGGTTTGACGGGCTCAAAGATGCACTCGCCACTGAATCCGAAGCGGCCAAGATAATTGCGATGGTCCTGTTCGCGATCCTCCGGTGCGTAATCGCGCAGGTGATCAATCGGGCTGTGTTCCGGGCGCAATAGCTCCAGTTGATGCTGTGCGAAATAGCCGATTTTCGTGTCTTTACTGAGAGTTCTGTCGCCAGTCAGCAGTGTGCTACCCGTCGACAGCGCTTTGACGAGTGTTGATTTGCCCGCACCGTTTACGCCCAGCAGACCGACACGGTCTCCAGCGGAAATATTCAAACAGATACCGTCCAGAATAACGTCTTCACCATAACCGACAGCGGCATCTACCAACCCCAACAAATGCTGCGGTTGCTTCTTCGGTTCGATAAAGTGAAATCGAAACGGCGAGTCAACGTGCGCCGGTGCTATCTGCTCCATGCGTTCGAGCATCTTTAGACGACTTTGTGCCTGACGTGCCTTCGAGGCTTTAAAGCGAAAGCGATCCACGTAACTCTGGATGTGTTTGATCTGCTTTTGCTGCCGCATGAACATCGCATGTTGCTGCGCGAGTTGTTCGGCGCGCAAGGTCTCAAACTGACTGTAGTTACCAGTAAACAGACTGATTTTCTCGTGCTCGATATGGGCGATACGAGTACATACCTGATCGAGGAAGTCCCGATCATGCGAAACGATCAGAAGAATGCCTTCGTAGCGCCTTAGCCAGCGCTCGAGCCACAAGATGGCGGGCAGGTCCAGGTGATTAGTGGGCTCATCGAGTAATAAAATATCGGATCGGCACATCAATGCGCGTGCAAGATTAAGTCGCATGCGCCAACCGCCTGAAAATTCCTTTACCGGCCTGAGGTACTCGTCCGCAGCGAAACCGAGTCCATGCAACAAACGTGATGCACGTGAATCCGCCGTAAACCCGTCAATTACCTCCATCCGCTCGTAAAGTAGATGCAGATCTGGTTTTTTTTTATCGGACTCGCCAGCGGCAATTAATGCCTGGACTTCGCGAAGCTCGCGATCTCCATCCATCACGTAGTCAACGGCTGAGCCGCTGCCGTGTGGACTCTCCTGCGCTACGTGAGCGATCTCGTCTTTGGGGTCGAGCGATAGCTCTCCGTCATCTGGCTCCAGATCGCCTAGCAACATGGCAAACAGGGATGACTTGCCACAACCGTTAGCCCCAATCACACCCATGCGTTGCCCAGCATGAACCTGAAAGCTGACTTTCTCGATGAGGATTTTGCGCCCTCGTCGCAAGGCAATGTTTGTGAGGGCAAGCATGATCGGCGCGATTATAGGTTACGACGGGCAACGGTGACAGTGATCTTGCTTTAAGGCTACTGTCACCCTACCTATTTCAAAACCGACCGAGCAGACCGCAACCCTACAATATGCAGGAGTGCATTTTCCCTACTCACCTCAATTGCCCAGCAGTTTTCGAAAATGTAGGCCATTACCGCTACGGTGTATGCGAAACTGAACAAATAATAGGATTCGGTCACGATCAATGATTCTGCAAAGTTTAGACATTGCCATTATCTTAGGCTTTATGGCGCTGACACTGATCATCGGCCTAATTGTGAATCGCGGTGCCGCGAGCGACAGTGAAAGTTTTTTTCTCGGTAATCGACGCATGCCATGGTGGTTGCTTGGCCTTTCAATGGTCGCAACGACATTCTCTACAGATACACCGAATCTCGTTACCAACATCGTCAGGACACAAGGTGTTGCCGGTAACTGGGCCTGGTGGAGCTTCCTACTTACCGGCATGCTAACCACTTTCGTCTTTGCACGGCTCTGGCGCCGGCTGGGTGTAACAACAGATATCGAATTCTATGAGAAACGTTACAGTGGAAGAGCTGCAGCCTTTCTCCGTGGTTTCAGAGCGATCTATCTTGGTGTGTTCTACAACATCATGATTATCGGTTTGGTGACACTCGCTGCGATCAAGATTGGTGGCGTAATGATGGGCCTGTCGCCCGCCGAGGTTGTTATGTGGGCCGGGCTCGTTACCGTCGTTTTTTGTGCGGCGAGTGGATTCGTCGGAGTAGTGCTGACCGATATTTTGCTGTTCTTCACTGCCATCACCGGTGCATTTATTGCGGCTTGGTTTGCACTGGATAATGAGGCGGTAGGCGGTCTCGATGGCCTGATATCGCATGCCGCCGTGGCAGGAAAAATATCCATTTTTCCGGATTTCAGTGATCCTTCAATTTGGATTCCGTTATTGCTGTCTCTTATACACATCTCCGAGCCCACGAGACCGT
>CAJXYT010000057.1 GCA_913063505.1 uncultured Gammaproteobacteria bacterium
TGTTCCGTCATCTCCGGTGCGGGTGTAAATTTTACTGAGTCTGTTTCCCATGAGATGACGATAGGTAGGACGCGGCGTACTGTCAAGATACGATGCTTGTTTCTCTGAACTGCAGCGGCCATAGTTGCGCCATCTATTGCAATATCAGGATCGAGTGCTCAGGTGGAAAGCTTTAATGCACAAAATGCTTCAGATTATCTCAAGGTCGCGTTGGCAGCGGCGGATAAAGCGGCCGACATAAGTCGCAGTTATTTCGCGGGTAATTTTATAGTCACCACCAAGGCTGACATGACGCCGGTTACCCAGGCGGATGTTGAGTGTGAGGAGGCCATTCGTGACCTGATTCTAAACGCCTATCCAGAGCATGGCTTTTATGGAGAAGAAACCGGCCAGACTGATCTCGACGCCGAGTATCTTTGGTTGGTCGATCCGATCGACGGCACCAAAGGGTTCGTGCGCCAATACCCTTTTTTCTCAACTCAGATCGCGCTAATGCACAACGGCGAGCTGATACTGGGTGTGTCTAGCGGAACGATGATGGGTGAACTTGCATGGGCTGAGAAGGGACAGGGTGCGTGGCTGAACGGCCAGCGACTGCAGGTCAGTGATATTGGTGATCCGGAGCGCGCTGCAGTATCGATGGGCAACTTGAAGTCTCTAGCACAAAGTAACGGCTGGTCTGCGCTAGGAAGTATTGTGCAGAGAGCGGATCGCATTCGAGGCTATGGCGATTTTTATCATTATCACCTATTGGCTGCCGGTAAGATCGAAGCGGTAATTGAATCTGACGTCAACATTCTGGATATCGCAGCCTTATCGGTGATCGTGACTGAAGCAGGCGGAGTTTTCACTAACCTCAATGGTGACAAGTCGGATTTGAACACTCGCTCGGTGCTGGCTGCAAACCCTTCACTGCACGCAAAGTATCTGTCTGAGCTAGCCGGTTTCGTCAGTTAAACAGACTTAGTCCGATAAATTGATTTCGCTTGCCACTCCTAAACTCATCAGTGTATTTCTGTCCGCTAGGCCATGTTTGTTTGTTAAATTATTCGACGCTTTCCGCGCTTTTTGCTCGATCAATCAATCCGGACACGCTGTAGAGACGACCGTTTCGGACCACAGCGACCACATTTAGCATGTCCGTTACGTCGGCCAAGGGATCGCCGTCCACAAATACGAAGTCGGCCGAAGCGCCGGTCGCAATTCGACCGAGATAAGGATCGGCCAGCATGGCCGCTGCAGCGTTCACTCCCATACCACGCAGGGTTTGCTCTGGTGTCAGGCCAGCAATCTGCAGCGTTCGAATTTGAGTGGCCAGTGCCTCACCGCTTGGGAGGCCAGTTGTCCTGCTCGTGACGACAGCCGCCGTGACGTCGAGTTCTGGTCTGGGCGTCGGCCCCATCTGCCATCGCTCAGTGCTTAGAAATCGAGGACCAGGAACTTCTCTTCCAGCCCAGAGTATACTGAGTTGATCGTGATCTGGATGGCTCCCAAGAATTGTTGTTACTCCCATTGTTAAGAGGTCCGGACCATGGCTTGGTGATAGGTTACTCGGTAATCGGGCATCAGCATCGATAAGCCCTGGAAGGATTGTCAGATCCCCCATGTCGATGACAATCAATGTTGGCCGGTCCTTATGTTCTTCTATCGCTGTTACACGGCCACCTGACAGTAAGATGTCTTTGTCATAGTGATATCCGGGGCTGACGCCATCAAACAGCCTTGCCGCGCGGATAACGAGTTGCCCTAGTGGCTCATCCAGCCATCGAAGAGTTGGACGCTCGCGCTGGATGGTCTTTATAACGTCTGGATGAATGGTTGCTCGAAAACTCAAGGGACTTGACGACCACGAGTTAAATAGTCGTTGCTGGATCTGACCGTTCGCTGAGTAGATCATCCGGTGACGATCCAGCCAGGTAACCGGTGATGCGAAGAATTGCTCGTTTGATGCATACGTGCGGATCAGGCGAGGCTGGGACAATATAGCCATCTCGATACTGGTGCCCGTTGCCCCGGTCTTGAAGAACGTAATCAAGCTGCCGTCCGGTCGCCACGTTGGCGCCGCGATTTTATTTTTCGTTGTAAGCAAAGTTTCATCAGGCTGTGCGTGGCGCCGTAATATTAACGACCACTGGTTACCCTGATGATAGATGTATACGAGGTCCCGCCCATCAGGTGACCAGGTACCTTCTGTTTCATCGCCGGGACGATTGCTCACCCGCCAGTGCAAGCCCGTCGGAATATCGACTTCCCACAAGTCATATCCGTCGCCTTTAGCATCCGATGAATACAGCACCCGCTGGCCGTCTGGATGCCACGCAGGGTAGATGTCCATGTTGGAATTTGAGCTCAGGCTTTTTGTCTGGCCAGTACTGACTTCAATGAGCCAGACACCTTGACGACCATCCGTGATGGCGGAATAGGCGAGTCGTTCACCATCAGGCGACCAGCGAGGACGTTGTGCAGACTTCAAATTCCGGGTGAGTTGTCGTGATTCGCCGCCACCGCCCGGCACTATCCAGATATCACCTCTTAGATCGATCGCTAAGCGGCCGTCCTTCGCCGCATCGACAGAAAGACTGGCACCCCGTGAAATAGATACCTGTGCATTGGCAGACATACAGAACAGCAGAGCCAGAGAAATCAGGGAGCGTAAATACACGTTCCACCCTCACGTCTTGGGCCAGCAGTGGAAGCCAATCCTTTTGCGTTGCCATAAAGAGCTGTAGCATTGATCACTGAGATTGAGCTCTAAAAGTGTATGACCGAGCGAATGCTTTTACCTTCGTGCATCAGGTCGAATGCTCGGTTAATGTCTTCAAGTGGCATGGTAAAGGTGATGAACTCATCGATCTTGATGTCGCCGTCCATGTATTGATCCACCATGCCAGGAAGTTGCGAGCGTCCTTTGCAACCGCCGAACGCTGTACCGCGCCAAACTCGGCCGGTTACCAGTTGAAACGGCCGCGTAGCGATTTCCTTGCCGGCGCCCGCCACGCCAACAATCACGGATTCGCCCCAGCCCTTGTGGCAACACTCCAATGCGGAACGCATGAGATCGGTATTGCCAACACACTCAAACGAGTAGTCAACACCACCGCCGGTCAGTTCGACAATGACGTCCTGAATCGGATCGTCATAATTATTTGGGTTGATGCAGTCAGTTGCACCGAATTGTTTCGCCAACTCAAATTTGTCTTCATTAATATCCACCGCGACGATACGGCTTGCCTTGGCGATTAGGGCACCTTGGATCGCGCTGAGACCAACGCCACCCAATCCGAATACAGCGACGGTGTCGCCAGGCTGAACGTTGGCTGTGTTGAGTACCGCTCCAATACCGGTCGTGATACCACAGCCGAGCAGACAAACTTTTTCAAGTGGCGCTTCTTTGCTGATTTTGGCAACCGCGATTTCCGGCAGTACGGTGTACTCACTGAACGTGGAAGTTCCCATGTAATGAAAAATTGGTTTACCATTGAGTGAGAAACGAGACGTGCCATCCGGCATCAATCCTTGGCCTTGAGTTACCCGAATTGCCTGACAAAGATTAGTCTTTCCCGAAGTGCAGAAATTGCATTCGCCACACTCAGGTGTGTAAAGGGGGATCACATGATCGCCGATAGCGATAGAGGTTACTCCCTCGCCAATCTCTTCGACAACGGCTCCGCCTTCGTGGCCAAGTACGGCCGGAAAAATACCTTCCGGGTCCTCGCCCGATAGCGTGAAAGCGTCCGTATGACAAACACCCGATGCTACGTTTCGTATCAAAACTTCACCGGCTTTTGGACCCTCAAGGTCCAGCATTTCGATCTCAAGCGGTTTACTTGCTTCCCAGGCTACAGCGGCACGCGTCTTCATTATTTAGGTATCTCCAAAATCATCTAAAGCAATTCAAGATCAGCATATTCTCACGATTGCTCGGTTCGTTCACCTTATGTTCATAAAATTAATAAAAAACAAAGAGTTGTATTCAGCATGAGTTCATGCGCCAGCACCTATTATGCAAGCGTATTCAGGTAAACCGCAGGTTAATCATGGAAAAGTAATTATTTTAGCCGTTACACCTTTCTGAACTAAGAGAAATGCCGGCCCGAAATTCTTCAGATCGGCTTTCACTGTGTGCGTCAGTCCTGTAAAAAGGATGTGACCCTTCAAGGACAAGCGATATCCCATAATGAGTCTCGATAATCTTCGCAAAAATCTTTCGGCAATTGATCGTCAGTTGGTAGAAATTATTGCCGAGCGGCAACGAATTGTTGGCCAGATCGGTGAGTCCAAGCGGTCTTCAGGTACCAGCACTCGCGACTATGCCCGTGAGAAGGATGTACTCAATATAGGTCGTAAGCAGGCCGAAGAGATGGGCGTCGATCCGGACTTGATCGAAAGTCTGTTGGAGATGTTGATCCAGACATCACTGGAGAGCCAGGAGCGTGAGCGAGTCGTTGCGGAAGGTAAGGGTGACGGGAGTCGTGTTTTGGTCATTGGTGGTGCGGGTAAAATGGGCCGGTGGTTTGCCAATTTTTTTGCATCGCAGGGGTATGCAACCACCATAGCGGATCCGTCTGTTGAGAATGGGCTGAAGTCATTTAGTTCTTGGACAGACGCCGGAGTCGATTTCGACTATATCGTCGTCGCGGCGCCGCTGGCTGTTTCGGGAAGGATTCTGGCGCAGCTTGCCACTCTCAAACCGAAAGGTCTGGTGTTCGACATAGGGTCATTGAAGTCTCCGCTGATCGATGGCTTGAGAAAACTAAAGGCAGCCGGCTGCAGTGTTACATCGCTGCACCCTATGTTCGGGCCGACTACGCGCCTGCTGTCCGGCCGCCATCTGATTTTTTGTGATGTAGGCGATGCGGATGCCACTGCTGCTGCAAAAGAATTATTTGCGGCGACCATGGTCGAGCAAATCGAAATGGGGCTCGATGATCACGATCGTTTAATCGCGTATGTGTTGGGTTTATCGCACGCGCTCAACATTGCGTTCTTCACTGCGCTCGCAGAAAGTGGCGAGGCGGCGCCAAAGCTTGCGCAAATGTCATCAACGACATTCGACTCGCAATTATTGGTGTCGGCTGCGGTTGCAGAGGATAACCCGCATCTGTATTTTGAGATTCAGAATTTGAATAAGTTCGGGTTGGGACCGCTCGACGCATTGTGTGAAGCCGCAGCGAGAATACGCGAGACAGTTGCGAGCGGCGATGAAGAAGCATTCGTTGAGCTCATGCAAAAGGGCCGCGATTACCTCGCATTACGGGGATAGACAACAGAAAAAGTGAGGCGCTAGGAAGAGGCTACTCATGCGATCAAAAGAAACACTATCGGCCGAAGAGCTAGTGGCAGAGATTGAAGCCTCTCGTCTCGAGTGAACCTAAGCTAAAGCTCTATCAGTGTCGCTAGCCTGTACGATGAGGACGCTAAGTTGCTCGCGGTCTGAGCGGGCTATCATTAGTGTAGAGTTAGCAACAGTTAAAGATTATTATGGTTGCTATGAGCAACGATTGGATAGACGCCGAAGGGTATCGCGCTAACGTTGGCATCATCCTTGTGAATTCCGATAGAAAGCTCATGCTTGGTGGCCGGATCGGCTCTAAAGGCTGGCAATTTCCGCAAGGTGGGATGCTGCAAGGCGAAGAGCCTGTCGAAGCAATGTTTCGTGAGCTGCACGAAGAGGTTGGTCTTGTAGAGGCTGACGTGGAGGTGTTGGGCGTCACAAGCGACTGGCTGCGCTACGAACTGCCAGAAAAATTCATCCGACGGCACAGTAAGCCTCTCTGTATTGGTCAAAAACAATACTGGTTCTTGTTGCGGCTTGTATCGGATAACGACGCCATACGATTTGATCGATGTAACGAACCGGAATTCGACCGCGTACGATGGGTTGACTTCTGGCGTCCGGTTAATGAGGTTATTTACTTCAAACGTCGCGTCTACGCTCGCGCTCTGCATGAGCTAGGTCATGCAGTGCATCCAGAGGGGTTGCCGAAACGGCCACGCTGGTGGCCAAGGCAATGGACCTCGGTTTTCGACAAGGATATTTCCGAGTCGGAGCGCGAGTCCGAATAGCTCAGTATCTTTAGGATCCGTGATATGGCGAACTTTTGTTCGTCGGGTTACCCGCGTAACATAACGTCTTTTATGAACAATCGGGCGCGGCTTCAAATTGACGATTAAGTCTCCTTACCAGCAGCACAGCACAGGCAGGACTCTTGTGGTCCGTGTCGTCCTTGTGGCATTGGTTGCCGCTAGCGCGTACCTTATTTTCGAGCTTGGGCGAATCAAAGCGGGCTACGACACTATTGAAGCCGGAAATGTCGAGCAGGCCTATATTGATTACATTAAAAAGCTTGATGCTGACATTAGTGAGTTAAAACAAGAAATTGCGATTCTGGCGACCAATATTACAGTGGACCGAGAATTGTATAAGGCAGTTGAGGCTAACCTCGCTCCCCTGCAAACAAAAATTCAGGAACAACGTGATGCCATCGCTTTTTACCGTGGGATCGTGTCGCCATCGGATGGAAATTCTGGCTTACGCGTTCAGGATTTGAAATTCACCCGCGGTAAGGCGGAACGCGCGTTTAATGTTCGACTGGTTCTGGTGCAGGCGATGAAGCATGATCGCAAAGTGTCCGGTAACGTGAACTTAAGTATCATCGGCCATCAGAATGGAACCGAGACAGCGTATGCGTTTACGCAGTTGCTACCGGAGGGTGCCGAAAGAGCATGGGTATTCTCGTTTCGGTATTTTCAGGATTTTGATAGGCAAGTTGTATTGCCCGACGACTTTACTCCCGAGCGCATAAACATTGAGGTACGATCGAAAACCCGGTCGATATCCAGCATCGAAGAGAGTTACGTTTGGACGATAAGCCAGAGCTAGGATTTTATTGCCGCATAGCGGTAGACGGAGAATCAGATGTTCAACAAGAAACAGAAGAGGCACACAGTCGTCGAGACGCTCATCGGATCGAACAGCAATTTTAACGGCGACCTGCATTTTCAGGGCGGATGCCATGTCGATGGAACGGTCAAAGGTAATTTGACCGCCGATCTAGACACCGATTCTGCGCTGAGCATTAGTGATATAGGTAATGTTGACGGCGTCGTCACAGTGCCTTATGTCGTGTTAAACGGCATAGTGAAAGGTGATGTATTCGCCAGTCAGCGTGTTGAACTCGGTGCGACCGCGCGCGTCACAGGCAATGTGTACTACAATCTGATCCAGATGGCAGAAGGCGCAGAAATTAATGGCAAACTAGTGCATCAGCCCGAAGGGCAGGTGCCACTTTTGGAACAGACCACCCGAATGGACGAGAAAGCCGCAGCGTCCGGCGAGTACAAATAAATTATGGAAACAACAGCAGTCAGCAACATACCACCACCACCGAGTGTCGTGTTTACCGATGCCGCAGCACACAAGGTTGGCGAACTAATCATCGAAGAGGATAATCCGAACCTGAAGTTGCGGGTGTTTATTTCTGGAGGAGGTTGTTCAGGTTTTCAGTACGGCTTTACGTTCGACGAAAGTGTTGAAGACGGTGACAGCCAGGTTGAGAATCAGGGCGTTATGCTTTTGATCGATCCTATGAGCGTTCAATATCTGATGGGCGCCGAGATTGATTACAAAGAAGACTTGCAGGGTGCTCAGTTCATTATCCGGAACCCGAATGCACAAACCACCTGCGGCTGCGGATCCTCGTTCACTGTCTGAGGCCAGCCAAGCGGAAATCATGGCAGCTGTAGATCTTGGCTCAAATAGTTTTCACATGATTGTCAGCGATTTTTAAGCCGTCAATCATCAGGTTTACAATGATCTTTCATGATTACGGCGATTCTATATCGCCAAGCACTACACGCTGAGAAGCACCCGTCACACTCGGCAGATTTCCGGGTTGCCCCTTTATCGTGCGCATAGCCAGCCAGGCGAAAGCCGAAGCCTCGACCCAGTCAGGATCGAGGCCGATGCTCGTTGTGCTCGCTGTTTTGAAGGAGTAGCGGTCGAGCCGATGCATCAATTCAAGATTGTGCGCTCCACCACCGCACACGAAGACTTCCTGAGTGTCCGGGGCGAATTCCTGAATGGCGCGCGATATCGATACGACGCTTAATTCACATAGTATTGATTGCACGTCGGTTGCATCGTATTTGCTTAGGTCGAATTTTTGCAGCCATGCAAGATTGAAGTACTCAAACCCCGTGCTCTTTGGTGGTGCTGCACTGAAATACGGGTCAGCGAGAAATTTGTTCAATAATTCAGGAATTACCGAACCTCGGCCCGCCCAGTCTCCGGATTCATCGAAAGCCAGACCAAGTTGTAAGCGAGTCCAGGCATCCATCAGGCCGTTACCAGGCCCCGTATCAAAGCCGG
>CAJXYT010000058.1 GCA_913063505.1 uncultured Gammaproteobacteria bacterium
AAGGATTGCTGTTTATCGACGATGATGAGCTTAGTCGTTTGCCGGCATTCGACATTGCGGTTCGTGACACCTTGGGGGCTGGCGATGTCTGGCATGGCGCCTTCGCGCTGGCGTTGGCGGAAGGAAAACCAACAAGCGATGCGGTGACATTTGCGTCAGCCGCCGCTGCCTTGAAAGTTCAGAATGGTGGGGGTCGTGCCGGTTGTGCGAGTCGTGAAGACGTTGAAGACTTCTTACAACAACATGGGATGGAGAAAAAATCGTGACACTTAAGTTTGGCGTGATCGCGTTGGCGCGGACAACGTTTGATATGGAATTCGCCGAAGAAACAAAAAACAAGGCGTTCGCGGCGCTCGATGCGGCGAGTATCGCGACCGTCGGACCGCGCACGCTTGCCTGCGATGCCGAGCAGGCCGAAGCAGCGCTGGCTGAAATCGACGCCCAAGGCGATATCGATCTGCTACTAATTGTGCAAATTACATTCACCGATGCTTCTATGACGATAGAAATGGCCAGACAGAGCGACGTCCCTGTAGCGATCTGGGGTGTCCCAGAGCCAAGAATTGGTGGCCGTCTGCGGCTCAATTCTTATTGCGGTATCAACCTCGCGGCGCATGCGTTGGGCAAAGCGGGCATCAACTATCGGTGGCTTTTTTCGTCACCTGATGCAGCTGGCACCAAGGACGAGCTGACGAGACTCGCCGCTTCGTCGAACGGCTCGCAGGTATCTGTCGAACAGTGTGAATACAGAGCCAGCGCCACTGCCGATCGGGTAGTGGAAAAGCTTGGCGGAGCACGTGTGAGTGTTATCGGTGAACATCCAGCTGGGTTTGATACCTGCGAATTCGACGCCAATGAACTACATGAGTTGACCGGCGTCTCAGTCAATCAAGTAAAACTCGACGACGCTTTCGAGAAAGCGCGGTCGGCACCGGCCGTGCGTGCGAATGCACATCGTGCTGAAGCTGCGAAATCGTTGGCCGGGCTCGATGATGTCGATCAGAAACAGCTCGATCGATCGTTTCGCTTGCTGTGTGCGCTGGAAGATATCGTTGACGAGAACAAGGCCGATAGTATCGCTGTTCGTTGCTGGCCCGAGACATTTGTTGATTATGGCTGCGCAGCATGTGGACCGATGGCAATGATGAACCAGGCTGGTATTCCAAGCGCATGTGAGGCCGATGTTTATGGGTCAGTCACGACTCTAATGCTTCAGGAGCTAGCCAACGAGCCGGTATGGATGGCCGATCTTGTGGATGTCGATGAGTCTGATAACACTGCGGTGCTTTGGCATTGTGGTCTGGCTCCACTGTCGATGTGTGACCCTGAGGTGCAAGCCGAGGCGACCATTCACACGAATCGCAAAATGCCGCTCCTACACCAGTTTCCGCTCAAACCTGGACGGGTTACCCTGGCGCGTTTGTCACAAGCAAAGAACGAGAAAAAGCTGATGATTGCGGGCGCCGAAGTGCTGCGGGCACCCATGGCGTTCACAGGTACCTCCGGCGTTATTCGCTTCGATAAAGGGGTCGCCGAGGTTTGCGCCACGATCATGGACGAAGGGCTAGAGCATCACTTTTCGCTCGCCTATGGCGATCACTTGGACTCGCTGCGGCAAGTCGCGAATCGTCTGCATCTTCCTGTTTTACAGATAGCTTGAGCCATGATCACAGCGATAGACACAGTGTTGCGCAAAACCCTCAGGATGTTGTCGGCTATCAACGAATGGACCGGCATAACCGCCCGAAATTCCGCGGGCATGTTACTGATAGCGATGACGGCTATTGTCCTTATACAAATCGTGTTTCGCTACGTACTGAATGACTCGTTAATCTGGACCGAAGAGGTATCGAAGACGCTGATGGTCTGGGGGGCGTTTCTCATCGCACCCTGGGCTTATCGCAATGGCGCCAACGTCAGTATCCAGATGTTTACAGACGAACTACCACTTACCTTGCAGCGACTGTTGCAACTCGCGCTGAATTTGCTCGTCATCTGGATCATCGTTGTGTTCTGGTCAGAGAGTTTCGGCATGATCGATCGTGGCTTCTCGATTAAGGCCGCAAGCCTGCCAGTGCAAGTCGGCTGGTTCTTCATCGTGGTTCCGTTCGCCTTCGGCGCAATGCTTCTGGTAGGCGTTGAACTTCTCATCCGCGATATGCTCGCATTGCTTCATCCGAAAGAAGAGTTCGAAATTGCCGGCGCGGGCGAAATCATGGAAGGTAAGTAGCCGCCATGGCTTTGTCGTATTTCTGGATATTCATTTTCCTGATGGCCGCGGGAATGCCAGTCGTATTTGCGCTGCTGGTCGGGCCCGGCCTTAGTCTGGCTTTTGAAGGAGACCAGGTTTTCTTCAAAGCTCTGTTGTCGCGCCTATACAGTGGCATGGACTCCTACCCACTCATGGCGCTGCCGTTTTTCATACTTGCCGGGCAGATCATGAATTCCGGTGGAATCACCCGCTCAATCGTTGATTTCAGCCAGTCGATGATTGGCCATGTGCGGGGTGGACTGGCTCAGGTCAACATCTTGTCGTCCGTCCTTTTTGCAGGGCTTTCGGGATCGGCCGTTGCTGATGCCTCGGCTCTCGGAAAAATATTTATTCCAGTGATGGAAAAGAGTGGCTATTCACGATCGTTTGCGGCCGCGATTACGGCCGCATCGTCAGTCATTGGCCCGATTATCCCACCATCGGGAATCATGATTCTCTATGCGTTCATCATGAACGTGTCCGTTGCCGGGCTTTTCGCGGCAGGACTTGTGCCAGGGCTGATGATTTCGGTTGGCCTGATGATCGTAACCAGTTTCATCTCGAAAAAGCGCAACTACCCGGTCGCGAGACGCAAGGCAACCTGGCGAGAACGCGGCCAGTCATTTCGTAAAACGGCACTGGCGCTGCTAACACCGATCATTTTGTTAGGCGGTATTCTTGCGGGCATATTTACGCCAACAGAAGCGGCGGCTGTTGCTGCTTTTTACGCCCTGTTCATTACATTATTCTTAACTCGCACACTGCGTTTCAAAGAATTGCCGTCCATCTTCATCGAGTCGGCAGTGCAGTCGGGCGTTATCCTATTACTCGTCGGCGCGTCTGTTGTGTTCGCCTGGCTCATAACGGTATCGGGCCTGGCCGGGATGGTCGCCAACGGCATGATGCAAACAAGTGATAATGTCTATGTCTTACTTTTTCTCGCCAACCTGTTCCTGTTCATCGTCGGCATGTTTCTTGATGCCGGTCCCGCCGTCCTGATTCTCGGACCGGTACTGGGGCCGCTGTTTGTGGCTATGGGCATCGACCCGATTCATTTTGCGGTCGTGATGTGCGTCAACGTGACCGTCGGTCTGGCCACGCCGCCCATGGGTCTAGTGTTGTTCGTGGCGGCTTCGGTTTCAAAGGAGCGAGTCGAAACGATTGCGCGCCAGATGCTGCCGTTCCTCGCTGTTGAGGTTACCGTAATATTTCTCATTACCTACTTCCCGGCACTATCAATGACGCTACCGCGGCTACTCGGCTTCGCAGAGGATTAAACAGATGAGCAAAAGACAGGTATTGCTTTCAATATTCGTCGCGCTTTTTGTCGCGTCAGTTGGCGGCACGGTCGTTTCACGCAGCGATTCGAACGCCGACTACACGATTCGATTTTCGTTTCTCGGTTCGCCCGAAGACGAAGATTACGATGGTGCGTTGGTATTCAAACAATATGTAGAGAGCCGCAGCAATGGCCGCGCGGAAGTAGAGATTTATCCATCCGGCCAGTTTTGTTCCAACGAGCGTGAGTGCCTCGAGGGAATGCAAACCGGTGTGCTGCAGGTGTTCATGTTAACTACCGGCAGCCTGGGCAGTATCTTCGGCCCCGGCCAGGTTCTCGACCTGCCGTATACGTTTCGCGACGATGCCGTGGCCGAATGCGTGCTTGACGGACCGATTATCGCCGATTTGCGAAGGGCGATTCTCGATTCCAACATGCCCATTCGACTCATGACCGTATCGAATACGGGTGGTTGGCGGAATTTCGCGTCAACCAACGCGCAGATCCGGTCGCCGGCGGATATCAGCGGTCGGAAATTCCGCACGATCTCTGCGCCCGTTCAGCAGGAACTGGTGCGGCAACTCGGTGGTAACCCGACACCAGTCGCTTGGTCGGAGGTCTACACAGCCCTTGCCACAGGCGTTGTCGAGGGTACTAAGAACGGCATCCAGGACATTGTCGGCATGAAGCTGCACGAGCAAATCAAGTTTGTAACGCTAGATGGCCACAGTTATATGGGCGGCATGTGGTGGTTCTCAGAAGTAAGTTGGCAGGAACTCCCATCCGACATACGGCGCATCGTTTATGACGGTTTTCAGGAATTAAAGACTGTTACGCGCGGCATCATCAGGCGTCGTGAAATCGATGCTTACCGTGAGTTCGAGGAGTCCGGTGGAACGCTGTACGTGCCCACGGCCGAGGAAAATCTGCAGTTTCGTGAAGCGGCCAGTGGCATGCGCGATTGGTATGTGGAGCAGTACGGTAATGAGTGGCTAATGAAGCTCGACACCGCGATCGCTGTTTGTGAATTACAAATCGATGCCGCGTATGAGAGTGCGGTAAGCGACTAATTAAAAAACCTAATCTCAAAGAGGCCAGTCAGAGTTGATCTAGGCCGTTCTGTTCGAGCAAGTCCCGTATCTCGACCGGCTCGCCGCTGGCTACTGAGGTTTCTGCTGCAACACCGACTACCACTGACCAGAACGCGTCCATCGCCGTTGGCCCGTCGCTTCTGCCGTTGTCGATGCTGTCGACGAAATGCACATGCTCGAAGAACGTTGCACCGTTGTGGCCGGACTCTTCGATGGCCACGGGGTAACTCGGTGTCATCATGCGAGACGGATAAGTCTCGCCGCCAAAGATTTCGAGCTGTGACTTCAGCGCGTTCCCCGGCAGAAAGTCCTGATTCTCCGATGCACGTAGCCGGCCAATATCGCCACAGAGGACGATTTCCTCGTAAAACATCGGCGCGAACATTGCGAGCCCGAAGCTACCGCGCACGCCGTTTTCATACTCGATGACAACCATTGCATTGTCGAGGATGTCCGACTTGCCTCTCTCGTGCTCAAATTCTTTGAAGTTAACCGCCATGCTGCCGGTCGCAAATACACGCTTGGGTCTTGATCCTGCAAAGAGATTGATCAAATCAAAATAGTGGCAGCATTTTTCGACGAGCGTGCCGCCCGAATATCGTGAGAACTTGTTCCATTGACCTATTTTGTCGAGGAACGCCATGCGGTGCTCCATCATGCTGACGACTTTGATGTCGCCAAGCGTCTTGCGCTCCAGCGCCTCGTGAATGGCCTCGGTGTAGATCGCCTTGTAGCGATACTGCAACCCAACCTGAAAGATCCCGTCATAGATACTTGCAATCTGCGCGATCTCGTAAGCATCCGCAATGGTGGTTGCAACCGGCTTCTCGACCAGAATGTGCTTGCCAGATTTCGCCGCACTTCGAACTATGTCAATGTGCGTATAATTCGGCGTGCAGATTATCAGGCCATCGACATTCGGGTCAGAACAAGCTTCCTCGATAGACGCATATAACTTAAGCGGCTCATCGTTATGAATAGCGTGTGCGTCTTTGGCATTCTCAACACTTAACGGCTCGGGATCGTACACACCATTTATTGTTGCGCGACCCTCAAAATTGGTGACACGGATGTGCTCCTGGCCCATTGTGCCGGCACCGATTACATTAAACCGATACTTGGGCGCGTCGCTCGCAAACAGGTACTTATCTTGGTCGGCGACAAGATTGGTATGGCCATAGCGACTCGCGAAATCGCGACTCCAGAATTCATTTCCCTTTGACATCAGCGTAATCCGATTGGCGTTGACTTGATCGACCCAGACGGCCGGAGTCTCGACCTACAGATTATCATGGTGCTGCAGTTTTTTGGCTACTCTCGGGCCGCAACATGGCTTAGCTCTCAACCCCGGTGTAACCGCCTCAAAATTCGGCGTCATTGGACCGCCAGTAACTGCTTCATAAGTGTATCGGTGACGCTCAGCCAGCCGCTATAAAGTGATAGCGCGTCGTCTGCGAATAGCGCTCGCCCGACTCAAGCAGCGTACTGGGAAAGGTGGGTTGATTGGGTGTATCAGGAAAATGCTGGGGCTCGAGGCACAGGCCGCGGTACGGTGCGAACGGCGGTCCAAGTTTCTGCCCACCGTATATCTGAAGCCCGGGGCACGTTGTTGTCATCCGCAAGCAAAGGTCGCCATTCGGGCTCTCAAGCTCTGCACAGCCGTCAGATTCGTCCAGAATATAATTGAAATCCACACCGCCGGTGCGCACGACAAGCGGGTGCCGCGACTCAATGACATCACACAGCGCCACTGGCTGGCGCAAATCCAGTCCAGAGCCAGTAATATCGAGGAAATCACCAGTCGGTAGAAGCTCTTCATTGACCTGCAAGATTTGCCGGCTGGCAATATGCAAGCGGTGTCCAAGCACGTCGGCATCGCCAGCCGCGAGATTGAAATAGGCATGGTTGGTCATATTTACATGTGTCGGCCGGTCAGTTTCAGCTTCCATCTGGATCACGAGCTCGCGCTCATCCGTCCAGCGATAAGTGACGCTCGCCTCGAGCGTTCCGGGGTAGCCCTGATCACCATCCGCTGACCGCAGCAGAAACCGTACTGTATCGTCAGGGACTGCTGCATCGATTGACCAGTACCTACTGTGAAAGCCATCCGCACCGCCATGCAAATGGTTCTCCCCATCGTTGACATCAAGCGGATAGTTAACGCCACCGAGTTTGAAGTGTGCACCGGCAATACGGTTGCAGGTACGCCCGGCGGTCGCGCCCATGAAGTAAGGGTCGGTCAGGTAACCCGCATTATCTTTATAACCGCAAATTACGTTGCGGGTGCCGTCCGGTAGCTGCAATTCGATGCGTGTCAGTCGAGCACCGTAATTCAGCAACGTGACACAGTCGCCGCGGGCATTTCGCAATACCCGCTCCGCCAGACTGTCCGGGCTCCGCTGCGTCATCGGGGGTGCCTGTACAAATTACGATGCTCGCTCATGAGACGCTCAGGGCTTCGCCCGAAATATGAAGTCATTCATGACATTCTCAACCCATTCCTGCCGGCCACTTTGCTTGCGCGGCTCGCCCTGTTTCGCGGCATATTCACGAAGATCCGAGAGAGATAACAGACCCTTGGCAAATGCCTGGCCCTGCCCGCTATCGAAACTGGCATAGCGCTCGCGGCGAGAATCAA
>CAJXYT010000059.1 GCA_913063505.1 uncultured Gammaproteobacteria bacterium
TACTGTCTGAAACAGTAATTGCCTGCCGAATTTTTTCCGCTCCCACTATCGTTACTTGATTGGTCATCATTGCCTTTATTGCATCGGTTCTGGATGCGGTAACAATAACTTCCTCCATCTCTTTGGGTTTCGTATCTTGTGCAGCTAACGTCGTGGTTACACTGCATAGTGCTACTACAATTATTAGACCTTTCACTTCTATTTCTCTCCTGTAAGTGTTGTTGCGGGAACGCCTATATATGCTAATAGGAGTCATTCCTATATGGTAATGATAATCATTTGCATTAGCGTTTGCAAATATACCGTGAGAAACGTCGCAGGTGGACCGCGTTGTTGAATCACTCAAGAAAATTTGCCCTTCAGCAGCAAAACGTAGAGCGACAGATGAGAGTGGTGAACGTCGTAAGCGGGGCTTTGGGCTGCCACATATTTCTGAAGCTAGACAAGATTTTGAGCGTCACTTGTGCTGCAAGATTGATTGGGATTAGCCCACCTTGCCCACGCGTGGCCACCCTACCCGGGCATCAAAAAAGCTCGCCCCGTATCGGTTTACGGGGTGTTGGCCAGAGTGGCCACCCTTTTTTAAAAAGTATTATAAAAATAAGAAAAAAATAGTGCTCTACTTGATCGCTAGAATTCCCTACTTAGGAGTGCGTTAGGAGCAATAGTCTCTGCTACACTTTCACGCTTTCATAAGCTCGATAGTTCTCCCAATGGATGTCACCCCCATACTCGACAGTCTAAATGACGTACAGCGTCAGGCTGTTACTGCGCCGTCCGAACCAGCCCTAATAATAGCGGGCGCTGGCAGCGGAAAAACGCGTGTGCTGGTGCATCGGGCTGCCTGGCTGATCGAAGTTGAGGGTGTTGCGCCGCAAGGACTGCTCGCCGTAACCTTTACCAACAAGGCCGCGGCGGAGATGCGTAACCGCATCGAGGCACTCCTCAAGCTACCAGTGCAGCATCTCTGGATCGGCACGTTCCACGGCTTGGCACACAGGATGTTACGCCGCCACTGGCGAGAGGCTGGCCTGCCACAAAACTTTCAGATCATCGACTCAGATGATCAGTTGCGTCTGATAAAGCGCTTGCTGAAGAGCCTAGAGGTCGATGACAGCCGTTGGACTCCAAAAGAAATTCAATGGTTCATCAACGGCCAAAAGGATGAGGGACTCCGGCCCAAGCACATCGATGATGAAGGCGATCCGAATCGGCAGCAGCAGATCTCCCTTTATCAGTCCTACGAGGACATCTGCCAACGTGGTGGTCTGGTCGACTTTGCTGAGTTACTGTTGCGCGCTCACGAGACGCTACGAGACAACGCAGAGCTTCTCGAGCACTACCATCGACGCTTCCAGCATCTTCTAGTCGATGAGTTCCAGGATACCAATGCCATTCAATACGCCTGGCTTAGGTTGCTCGCAGGCGACAAGGGCGTGCCCTTCGTTGTGGGTGATGACGACCAATCCATATATCGGTGGAGAGGCGCACGCGTCGAACATATCCACCGCTTCCAGAAGGACTTCCCCGGTACGCGGGTCATAAAGCTGGAGCAAAACTACCGCTCGACGGAAACCATACTGAATGCCGCGAATGCTGTTATCGCCAATAACAGCTCGCGCATGGGCAAGAACCTTTGGACGGAAGGTGCGGTGGGTGAGGCTATCAAAGTTTACTCCGCCTACAACGAACGCGATGAAGCGGATTTCGTTATTGGTCGATTGAGCGACTGGATAGCCCAAGGAAACATGAGAGTGGACTCGGCGATATTGTATCGGTCCAACGCGCAATCACGCGTCTTGGAAGAGGGGCTCATCAACGCGCGCATTCCATACCGCATTTATGGCGGCCTGCGATTCTTCGAGCGCGCCGAAATTAAAGATGCACTTGCCTATCTTCGCCTGACATCAAACCGGGACGACGACAGTGCATTCGAGCGGGTTGTGAATAAGCCGACCCGTGGTATCGGTGCTCGCACAGTCGAAATGATGCGTACTTATGCGCGTGCGAACGCGTGCTCAATGTGGCGTGCAGCCGGAGCCCTTGCAAGCGAGGACCTTAACGGCCGCGCCGCAAATGCGGTGAATACGTTTATGTCGCTTATTGAACGTATGGCGCGTGAAACGAACGGCCTGGAGCTGCATGACAAGGTCGATCACGTCATTCACTTAAGTACGCTTATTGCATTCTTCGAAAAAGATAAAGGCGAGAAAGGCGAGACACGCATTGAAAACCTCGCAGAGCTTGTCAGTGCTGCAAAGAGTTTTGAGCCCGACCCCGCTGAGGAAATGTCCCCGCTCGATGAGTTTCTATCCAACGCTGCGCTCGAGGCTGGTGAAGGCCAAGCTGATGAGTGGGAAGACTGCGTTCAGCTCATGACGATGCACTCGGCAAAAGGCCTCGAGTTTCCATTGGTGTTCATGTGCGGCATGGAGGATGGCCTGTTTCCGCATCAAAGATCGGTCGCTGATCCGAACGGCCTCGAGGAAGAACGCAGACTTTGCTATGTCGGCATCACTCGAGCGATGCAATCGCTTTACATCATACACGCGGAGCAACGGCGCTTACACGGGATGGATAACTTCTCTCAACCGTCGCGGTTTATTGCAGAGATACCGGACGAACATATCGAAGAAGTTCGACCGCGCGTCCAGGTTGCACGACCCATGCGCTCAAGCCCAACAGCACAACGAAGAACGCCCATTGGAGGTGCCGGAAGCGAGCTCGGCATTCGACTTGGCCAGCGCGTTCATCACAAGAAATTTGGCGACGGCGTTATACTGAATTGCGAGGGCCAGGGCGCTCATGCGCGTGTCGAAGTTAATTTCGAGACGGCTGGCACAAAATGGCTCGTTCTGAGCTATGCAAATCTCGATCTGATGTAGACTACAGAAGATGAAGATACTCATTCTCGGCGCAGGTCAGGTTGGTTCATCCGCGGCATATCATTTGTCGCGTGAGGAGGCCAATGAAGTCACCGTTGTCGACATGCGACCAGACGTATTGCGTGAGTTGCAAGATCGGCTCGATATTCGCACCGTAGTCGGTCACGCCGCTTATCCAGATGTTCTCGAAAGAGCTGGTGCCGGTGATGCAGAAATCGTCGTTGCGCTAACGGACACTGACGAAACCAACATGATCGCGTGCCAGATCGCGTACACCAAATTTCGCACACCAACCAAGATTGCTCGGGTACGTTCTGCCGAATACATGAACGCGAATGAGTTGTTCACACAGGACGCTATCCCGATCGATGTCCGTATCAGTCCAGAGCAGCTGGTGTGCTCGCATATTGAACAACTCATACTTTACCCTGGCACGTCTCAGGTTCTGGATTTTGCCGATGGCCGGGTTCGACTGGTCGGTGCGAAAGCTGATCGCGGCGGTCTCTTGGTCGGACAGCGAATCGCCACGCTGAAAGATCACATCCCGAACACGGAAGGTCGTATTGCAGCGATATATCGTGACGGAAAAGCCATGCTGCCTAAGGGTGATACGGTTATCCAGGAAGGCGATGAAGTCTTCTTCATAACAGACCGTAAAGACATTCGTGTTTTCATGAGCGAGATGCGTGGCCTCGAGGACCCGGTGCGTCGGGTGGTCATTGCTGGCGGCGGTAATATCGGTGTTCGCCTCGCGCTCGCGCTAGAGCAGACCAATCAAGTCAAGATTATCGAGCGTGACCCGGTACGGGCACGACAGATCTCAGAACAACTTAACAAAGCCATTGTTCTTGTTGGCGACGCCGCGGACGAAGAGTTATTGCTCGAAGAGAACATTGACAACGTCGACGTCTTTTGTGGCCTGACCAACTCTGAGGAAGCTAATATCCTCAGTTGCATGCTAGCCAAGCGTCTGGGCGCGCACAAGGTAATGGCACTGATAAACCGGACGTCCTATGTCGACTTGGTCGAATCAGGAAGCATCGACATCGCCATCTCGCCGCAGCAAATTACGATCGGGTCACTACTTGCCCATGTGCGTCGAGGCGATGTCGTCAAAGTACACTCTTTGCGACGCGGCGCGGCCGAAGCAATGGAGGCGATTGCGCATGGCGATGCAGATAGCTCCAAGGTCGTCGGACGCAAGATCGAGGACATCGATCTGCCAAAGGGTACTGCGATCGTGGCCATCGTGCGCGGCGATCAAGTCATCATCGCACATCACGATACCGTAGTTGAGACTGACGATCACGTCATCTTGTTTATGACCGATCGTCGTAAGATTGAACGCCTGGAAAGTCTGTTCCAGGTTGGTGTTGCATTCATCTAAATGAACTGGACTGTCGTACAGCGGATACTTGGGCTCCTGCTGATGATGTTCAGCTTGACGATGCTGCCACCTATCGCATTCAGTCTTTACTACGAAGATCACTCCTGGCTACCGTTTGTTCAAGGCTTCGGACTAACCCTGCTCGCAGGCGTTCTGATCTGGCTACCGGTACATCGCTCGCGTAAAGACCTCAGGCTACGCGACGGCTTCCTTATCGTTGCTGCATTCTGGACCGTCCTAGGCACCTTCGGTGCTGCACCCTTGTATTTCGCTGATGGCTTGTCGCTGTCGGTTACCGACGCCGTGTTTGAATCTATGTCGGGGTTGACGACCACTGGCGCAACCATACTTACCGGTCTCGACAAGCTTCCGATTTCTATTCTTTACTACCGTCAGCAACTGCAATGGCTTGGCGGCATGGGAATCATTGTCTTGGCGGTTGCCGTGCTCCCCATGTTAGGTGTTGGCGGTATGCAGCTTTACCGAGCTGAAGCACCGGGGCCTGTAAAGGACACGAAACTCACGCCTCGAATTACCGAGACCGCCAAAGCGCTGTGGTACGTCTATCTGGCTTTCACAATCGCGTGCATGGTCGCCTATCGCCTGGCGGGTATGGGTTGGTTTGACGCGCTATGTCATGCATTTTCGACCGTCGCCATCGGTGGGTTTTCAACGCATGACGCAAGCATCGGGTATTTTGACAGTGGCGCCATAGACATGGTTGCCATTGTTTTCATGTTCATGGCAGGTATCAATTTTTCGCTGCATTTTTTCGCCTGGCGTTACGTTTCTATCAAGCACTATATGAAGGACCCCGAATTCAGGGCTTATAGTTTTATCTTGATCGTTGTATCCGCTCTCGTGGTCTTCGGACTGTTTCAATATCACGGTATGGAGAATCCGGGACAGACGTTAATCAATGGTGTTTTTCAGGCTGTTTCGATAGCAACGACGACAGGTTTTACGACCGAGAATTTTGCTCTTTGGCCCACGGCAATACCCGTTCTATTGATTTTCGCGAGCTTCATCGGCGGTTCAGCTGGCTCAACAGCTGGCGGGATAAAAGTTGTTCGCTGGTTGCTCATCTATAAGCAGGGTGCACGCGAAGTTGCTCGTCTCGTACACCCTAATGCCGAGATCCCAGTCAAGCTAGGAATGACAGCAGTGCAACCTCGAGTCGTAGATTCCGTCTGGGGTTTCTTTTCCGTTTACATTGTTGTCTTTGGTGTGATGTTGCTCGCAATGATGGCAACCGGCCTTGATCAGGTCACAGCATTCTCTGCGGTCGCGGCAACGCTCAATAATCTCGGTCCGGGCCTCGGCGATGTAACGTCTGGCTTCATGTCCCTTAGCGACACGGCCAAGTGGATCTCCGTCGTTGGAATGCTGCTCGGACGACTTGAGATATTCACGCTGCTTGTTCTCATAACGCCTACTTTCTGGCGTCACTAGAATGCTCGACCGCTTCAGTGCTCTGTTGGGCAAGGCGTCCGCTTGGCTGACTCTGTTTATGGTGATCGTGACGTTTGTCGTGGTTGTCATGCGTTATGTATTCGACGCGGGTTTAATCTGGCTGCAGGAATCGGTGGTTTGGATGCACGCCGTCGTGTTCATGGTCGGCGCGGCTTACACGCTGCAGTGCGAAGAACATGTCCGAGTTGATATTTTCTATCGGCAGATGAGTCCGCAACGTCAAGCGTGGGTCAACCTCGTCGGTGTTCTTGTCTTCCTCTTACCCCTTTGTTTTTTTCTGGGATGGAAGGCGCTCGATTTCGTGGCCGTCTCATGGCGACTGCAAGAGGCGTCTCGTGAGTCCGGCGGTTTGCCGTATCCGATGATCCCACTTCTTAAGAGTATTCTCGTTGTTATGCCTGTAATGGTTGCCTTACAGGGCATTGTGATTCTGTCGCGCTGCGTTCGAACGATAAGGGGCGACTAGATGGAGTGGGTCGCTGCCTTGCTGTTCGTTGCCGTCATTGTCGTATTACTCGCCGGTTTTCCTGTCGCCTTCACACTCGGTGGGACCGCGTTAATTTTCGCCGGGCTTGGTGTGATCGGTGGCGTCTTTAACGAAGCACTATTGTCCAGCCTCCCCAATCGCATCTTCGGCATCATGACTAACCAGACGCTGGTCGCCGTTCCACTGTTTGTATTCATGGGAGTTACGCTTGAACGGGCACGTATAGCAGAGGAATTGCTCGAGACGCTGAGTTCTCTTTTTGGATCATTACGCGGTGGACTGGGCATCTCAGTGACACTCGTCGGCATGCTGCTGGCGGCAAGCACCGGAATTGTTGGGGCTACAGTCGTAACGATGGGCCTGCTGTCTCTACCGACCATGTTGAAGCGAGGTTACTCGCCCGAGATTTCGGCTGGGACCATCTGCGCGTCGGGAACGCTGGGACAAATCATTCCACCGTCAATCATTTTGGTAATGCTTGGCGACGTTATGTCGACGGCGTATCAGCAAGCGCAGCTCGATATGGGTATCTTCTCACCAAAGACGGTTTCCGTTGGCGATCTGTTCGCGGGCGCATTGATACCGGGTCTATTGCTCGTCTGTCTGTACATCCTCTACATACTCATTGTCGCCTATTTCAAGCCAGACACGATGCCCGCCCATCACCGGGAACCTAACGAAGTTGCCTCTGCTGGACAAATAATACGTGCTCTGCTTCCACCATTGTTCTTGATCTTCGCGGTGCTGGGCTCGATTCTCGGTGGATACGCAACGCCAACCGAAGCGGCTGGTGTTGGCGGTATGGGTGCATTGTTGATGGCGATTGCCCGCCGTCAACTCAATCTCGAGCGCTTACAGGAAATCATGAGGAGCACGCTGCGCATCAGCAGCATGGTTTTTCTGATAC
>CAJXYT010000060.1 GCA_913063505.1 uncultured Gammaproteobacteria bacterium
GCCCTATAGTGATTCAGCGATGGCACACTTCGCCGTGGCCATACTCGCTCTGCAGGTGGGTGACACTGAATACGCTAAGGAACGTGCGACTCGCTCGATGAAGCTGGACCCTGAGTTTGATCGGCCTAAGTTGCTGTACGCACGTGCCTTGATGGTTGAAGGCAAGAAAGATGAGGCGATCGATTATCTCGCTCATATTATCGGCGATAGCGCCTATCCGGACCCGGACGCGCGAATGGAGCTGGCGACTCTTTACATGATGGTGGACCGGAATGACGATGCTTTGAGTCAGGTGAACCAAGTCCTTATGGATCAGAATGGCCGTGATGACGCGCTTCGCCTGATGGGGATCATTAATTTCCGCCTGGAGCGTCTGGATGCTGCATGGGGTGACTTCCAGGATTTGTTGGCGTCCGGCCAGTATCGGATGGATGCGCTGTTTTATCTCGCTCGTATTTCGCATTACCGAGAGCAATACGAACGCGCAGTGCGCCTTTACGGGGAGGTTCGCTACGGAGCGAACGCAATCATTTCGCAACGTCGGGCGAGCGCGCTACTCGCTCATCAACTGAATGATGTTGGCGGTGCATTAGACCTTCTTGAGAAATTTGCGGAGGCGTCGCCAAACTTCGCGGTCGAAGTAATAGCGCTGAAGGCTCAGCTGCTGGTTTCGCTGGCGCGTTATGAAGAAGGGCTGGATCTGTATGAGAAGGCGATCGAGTTCCGCCCTGATAACGAAAGCTTGTTTCTAGGTCGTGCCGAGATAATGCTCCGAGTTGGGCGAATCGACGAGTCGGTGGCTGCGTATCGAGCCGTAGTGAAACGCTGGCCGGACAGTGCACTGGCACTCAATGCGCTGGGCTATGCGTTGGTGGATCGAACTGACCAGTTCGTTGAGAGCGAGGGGCTCATACGAGAAGCGTTGGCCTTAGAGCCTGGAAATCCCGCGATTCTTGACAGCCTTGGATGGGTTCTCTACAAAACCGGCCGCCATGAAGAAGGGCTGGCTAAGTTGCGACGTGCCTATGAGTGGCTTCCGGATCACGAGGTTGCTTCACATATAGTCGAGGTTCTTGCGGAACTTAAGCGCCATGATGAGGCGTTAGAAGTGCTTGAATTTGCAGAGAAATCTATGCCGGAGAGCGAGTTATTGAAAAATGTTCGTGATCGTTATTTCACAGAAACGCCCTGAGGGTCAGCTCGCCCAGTTGGCTTGGCTTGGCCTGTGCCTGACGATTCTGTCCGGCTGCGCCACCGCACGGCCCAGCATTAATTTGCCGGACATTGCGACCTGGGGTTTGCGGCAGGAAGCGCTCGTAGAATTAGATGACTGGGAGTTTCGGGGTCGCATCGCCGTTAAAGCCGGAGAAAAGGGCTTCAACGGCAAATTCAACTGGGCTCAAACTGGTGATGCATTTTACGCGACAATTAGTGGGCCACTTGGTATCGGCACGGTAAAAATTGAAGGCGATAGGCGGATGGTGTCCCTGACGGGCAAGGACGGGATTACGACCATATTGCAGAATCCGGAAGCGGAACTCTACTACCGTTATGGCTGGACGATCCCGATCAATAGCCTTCGCTACTGGGCACTAGGTATTGAAGACCCTTCAGTGGAGGCCAAAGCCGAGGTCGATGAGTCCGGGCGTCTGGTCAGTCTTCAGCAAAACGACTGGACGCTGAAAATCTCGCGCTATCGTGAAAGCGCAGGGCAGGAGATGCCGCGCAATTTGACGGCGAGTAACCTCGACACCCGCGTACGTATAGTCATCGAAAAATGGATGTTCTACCAGCGTTGACAGTAGACGAGCGTGACAGCACAATCGCATCGCAACAAGATAGCAAACTCTGATTGGGGCGTAGCCAAGCGGTAAGGCATCGGGTTTTGATCCCGTGTACCGCAGGTTCGAATCCTGCCGCCCCAGCCATCTTATTGCCTAAGGGGGCATCGTGGATCTGGCAACAACGGCAGTTTTTTCGGGCAACGCCCATCCGCAACTAGCACAAGAAATCGCTCGTTGTTTAAGAGTTCCACTAGCACGCGCCCATGTAGGCCACTTCTCGGACGGCGAACACAACGTCGAAATCCTCGAGAACATTCGTGGCCGAGAGACCTTTATCATCCAGCCGACTTGTCCGCCGGCCGCCGAGAACCTCATGGAGCTATTGGTCATGGTGGATGCGGCCAGACGCGCTTCCGCTGCGCGTATTACGGCCGTGGTCCCTTATTTCGGTTTTGCTAGGCAGGATCGACGTCCGCGCTCGGCCCGAGTGCCGATTACCGCCAAACTGGTCGCAAAAATGTTTGCGACCGCAGGTGTTGATCGTATTCTGACGGTCGACTTGCACGCCGACCAGATTCAAGGCTTTTTTGATATCGCTGTAGATAATGTTTACGCGTCTCCCTTATTGCTCGGTGATGTCTGGAAACAGAAATACGAGGACATGGTGGTTGTATCACCCGACGTAGGCGGTGTGGTTCGAGCCCGAGCACTCGCCAAACGTCTCGGAGATGCTGATCTCGTCATCATCGACAAACGTCGTGACAAAGCCAACCAATCCGAGGTTATGAACATCATTGGTGAGGTCGAAGGCAAGAACTGCGTCATGATTGATGACATGGTCGATACCGCTGGCACCTTATGCCATGCGGCGAGCGCCTTGAAAGATCGCGGCGCAACAAGTGTGACGGCCTACATCACGCACGCGGTGCTATCCAGTCCGGCCGTGGGACGAATCTCCGAATCCGACCTCACCGAGGTTGTGGTGACGGATACAATTCCGCTCAATGAAGAAGCTCAGGCGTGCTCAAAAATTCGCCAGTTGTCGACGGCTGAACTGCTGGCAGAGACGATGAGACGAATCTCCGACGACGAATCTGTTAGCTCTCTTTACCTCGATTAGTCAGTACGTTAAGATGCGCGCCCTTGCGTGGATTGGTCGCGATTCACGTGTATTTTAATGTTGGATAATCTCTAACAAAAAACCAGTTAGTGGAGAATAGTCATGAAAGACAATTTCGATCTAATTGCAGAACTCCGCGAAGACCAGGGGAAAGGTGCGAGCCGCCGCCTGCGTCATAAGGGTAAAGTTCCTGCAATCATATACGGTGCCGGGCGTCCGCCAAGGTCACTGATGTTTGATCAGAACAAAGTATTAAAGAAGCTCGAGAACGAGTCGTTCTATTCGAGCATCCTGAATATCAAGGTGGGTGAAAAATCACAGGCTGCGATTTTGAAGGATCTGCAACGCCATCCTGCAAAGCATATGATTATGCACATGGATTTCCAGCGCATCGTCGATGATGTGGAGATCAAGATGAATATCCCACTTCACTTCTTGGGTGAAGATGTTGCTCCAGGCGTTAAAGATGGCGGCGGCAGCGTGTCTCACCTCATGAACGACGTTGAAGTTTCCTGTTTGCCGAAGCACCTGCCTGAATACCTCGAAGTCGACGTATCCGAGCTGGAGCTGGACGCAATGTTGCACCTTTCTGATATCAAGCTGCCGGAAGGCGTAGGGATTCTCGGCCTCGTGGCCGGCGAAGAGAACGATCAGGGAATCGTTTCGATCCATGTGATCAAAGCGGCGCTAATTGAGGAAGACATCGTCGAGGGCGCGGAAGTACCAGTTGGTGGAGAAGGCGAAGCAGCAGACGACGAATCTGCCGAAGACGCATCCAGCGAAGAGTCCAAAGACAAGTAATCTCGTTCGCAAGAAATACAAAAAGACCGCCATCTGGCGGTCTTTTTGTTTAACATTGCCATGCTATGCCAGACACGATTCGAATTATCGCCGGCCTCGGTAACCCTGAGGAAAAATACGAGCGCACTCTGCACAATGCCGGTTTTTGGTTTGTGGACTCGTTGGCGGCGAAGTATGGCGGCAGTTTTCGCTATGAAAAGAAATTCGATGCGGACTATTGCAAGGTCAAGCTGCATGGTGATGACGTTTGGTTGGTTAAACCGCAAAGCTATATGAACCTTAGCGGCGGCCCGATCAGGAGCGTCATGGACTACTATCGACTGAAGGCGACGGAGCTCCTGGTGGCGCATGATGAGATCGATTTACCGCCAGGCACGACGCGCTTTAAGGTGGGTGGTGGTCATGGTGGACACAATGGTCTGCGCGACATTATTCAGCATTGTGGAGCCGAATTCGTTCGCCTACGCCTAGGTGTTGGCCACCCCGGTGACAAGAGTCAGGTGACCAACTACGTCCTGAAGCGCGGATCTAGAGACGTTGAGCGATCGATCGAAGACAACATTGATGAGGCAATCGCGGTTATGCCGCTATTGATCGAAGATGGTCTCAACGCAGCAACCAAAGCACTACATACGAAAGAGTAAAATCAAATGACTATTACCTGTGGCATCGTCGGCTTACCGAATGTTGGCAAATCGACCCTGTTTAACGCATTGACTTCGGCTGAAATTGCGGCGGAAAACTACCCGTTCTGCACGATAGAACCGAACGTCGGAATCGTTCCGGTGCCTGATCCGCGCCTAACGGTACTTGCCGGCATTGTGAAGCCACAAAAGATACTACCGACGACGATGGAGTTCGTTGACATTGCGGGCTTAGTTGCAGGCGCCTCGAAGGGCGAGGGTCTGGGCAATCAGTTCCTGGCGAACATTCGTGAGACTAACGCGATTGCTCATGTGGTTCGCTGTTTTGAGGATGGTGACATTACTCACGTAGCGGGGAAGGTCGATCCGTTGGACGACATTGAAACGATCAACACTGAGCTCGCTCTAGCTGATCTAGAGTCTATCGAGCGGCAATTTGACCGTGCTGCACGGACAGCTAAGACTGGACAGAAAGACGCGATAGCGCATCGGGATGCATTGGCGGGCATCAAAGCTCATCTCGATGAGGGCTTGGCGGTTCGTTCGCTTAAAAAATCTGACCTGCAGAACGAAATCTTACGGGGCGTTCACCTGATTACAAACAAGCCCGTGATGTATGTTGCGAACGTTGATGAAGGCGGCTTCGAAAATAATGTTCACCTTGATGCCGTTCGTCAATACGCAAGCAATGAGGGAGCCGAGGTCGTCGCAATATGCGCTGCGATCGAGGCGGAGATTGCGCTCCTCGACGATGAAGACAAAGAAATATTCCTCTCTGACCTGGGCTTTGATGAGCCGGGTCTGAACCGCGTAGTTCGGCATGGCTACAATTTGCTTGGCTTACAAACCTACTTTACCGCGGGCGAAAAAGAAGTACGTGCTTGGACGACCAAGGTTGGCGCTACAGCACCACAAGCGGCTGGTGAGATACATACCGATTTTGAGAAGGGATTTATCCGGGCAGAGACAGTTGCCTATGATGATTTCGTCACAGGTAATGGCGAGCAAGGAGCGAAGGAAGCAGGCCGGCTTCGCCTCGAGGGCAAGGAGTACATCGTGCAGGAAGGCGATATCTTGCACTTCCGGTTTAATGTCTGAGTTCGGGTCAGGAGTAGAGTAATGAGGAAAATAACAACAACAATTTTTCTGGTAATGGCGTTGCTAACCGTGACCTGCAGCTAAAAAGATGAGGTGGCGCTGGTATCTGGCGTTCATCTCGATGCGCTGGATAGGTCAACGCGTACCTAGGATGCTTTCCACGAGGCGTTTGCGTTTGATATCAAGGAAGGTGATGGTATGTGGATCGCTGCTGACGACTAGGTTCGTATTTGGTAGGACGGACTAGTATTGTCTTGACAGCTTGCTGCGGCATCAGGAGAATCTGCGGCCCAAATTAGGTGATGTAGCTCAGTTGGTTAGAGCGACGGACTCATAACCCGTAGGTCGGTGGTTCAAATCCACCCTTCACCACCATATAGAAGCATCGTAGTGACTCCGGGAGGGGAGTGACCCGGATAATCTGCGGGGCTTTTTTCGTTTGATCAAGACTCATTCTGAATGTCCGGTATGTGCATGTGTTGTTATAGGACATGGATTCTTACTAACGAGTTTCTGAACTCAGAGATCCTGAAACACAAGGTCGTAGGGTCTGCCAGTTCGACGTTTATCTTGCGTCGAGTCAAGTACTCAACAGTACTACCACTGGATGACTAGGTTGCAGAAGTGCGTCCTTGGTTCTACGAAGCCGATCTGCCGCTCGTTCGCCACTGGCCAGCGCTAGCGCTACATGGATGGCATCGAGGAGCGCAAGTTGTGCAAGCCTTGAACTCATTGGTGTGTAAACACTTGTGTCTTCTACGATCTGGCATGGAAACAGCAAAGTGGCCTCTCTTGCTAGATCTGAGTCGGGATTCGTGATCGCGATGACCGTGGCACCGCGATCGGTTGCGAGTCTGGCTGCGTGCGCAAATTCGGCCCAGCGACCTGTATGCGACAACAGCACCAAGACGTCATCCGATTCCGCGATTGAAGCAAACTGCAAAATCATCGGTGTGTCGATTAGGGATGAGCAGGGCACACCCAAGCGAAAAAACTTGTGGCAGGCGTCGCGAGCAACATGCCCCGAAGCGCCAAGCCCTGCAAACGCGATTTGACGAGCACCCACCATTTTTTCTACTGCACTATCGATAGGCATGCGCGACAACTGAGCCCGCATATCGATCAAGGTCTGTATCGAAGCGTCCATTACCTTCAGCACAGCGTCCGAAGATGCGTCATCCGGCCGCACGTCCCTGTGAACAAAACTCCCAGGAGTGCTGAGTGATTCGGTCAAGCGGATGCCTAACTCGCGAAAGCCAG
>CAJXYT010000061.1 GCA_913063505.1 uncultured Gammaproteobacteria bacterium
GGGCTGCCGTGCACTAGCGCGGTACCTTGTGGATGTTTAATAACAATCGAGAAATTGCCACCCATGCGCCATGCCGAAACAGGCTGCGGCATCGTCAACGGAGCTTCGATAGCGCCATCGATCGGAATCGAATCTCCCCAGCTTATCGGCGCATGTGTTACGGGATAGAGAGTGACTTGAAAGTTTCCAAACGTGAATCTGCCGGAATCCTCAAGAACGATAATTTGTTCCTCTGGAACGCCCGCACCACGGGCTACATTTGCTGTGGATGCAGAACCCAGAATGGATGCGCTCGACCGGTTCGCGATAGCGCCAATATCCATGGCATTATCAAAATGGCTATGCACAGGAATAATTGCTGCGAGTCGACGCATACGAAATTCATTCATAGCGTAGTTAATTCTTGCGGCGTCATTATCAACTGGTAAATCAAGAGCGATGTCGAGAAGTGATGGCCGTGAGAAAAATCCGTCAATGAGGATCTGTGTTTCACCGTCGTCAAATAACAGCGTAGTTACGCCGAGCCAAGTTACCGTTACGGCATCTGTATTTGTAGCGGACGCGGTAGCTGGCGATGGCCAATCGATCGACTCAAGGCTCGGCCGGTCTTGCCACAGGAGCACGAGAGCAATAACGATAACTGCAATAATCGCCGACAAAGTCAGAGCCGTGCGCTTGGCGTAAGTTACCCACATAGCTACTGACCCACGGCGAACACGTGGGAAAGCTATGAGTGGCAGCGCGCTTAGAATGGATCGTACTATTTTCAACATAAGTCAGAGAATAAGCCTGAATCTGATCGAAGTATCGTATCAGGTCACGTTTTGCATAATGACTAGCCGGGGTACGCTAAATAATAGTCATCAACCTCAGTGACGCGGATCGGTGTTTCGTAAACAGCACTTAATGTCTCTCCCGTCAGGATTGTAGCTTTCGGGCCGTCAGCGGCAATGGCCCCATTTTGCAGTAGAATCACCCGATCGACCTCTGGCGGTATTTCATTCAAATGGTGGGTCACGATAATGATATTGCGGCCTGCTTGCGCGAGTTTTCGAATGCGCTCGAGGTAGTCGAAGCTGGCCGCAAAGTCGAGACCTGTCGTTGGTTCGTCGAGGATCAGCGTGACTGGATCATGAACCAACGCACGGGCCAGGAGGCATCGTCGTTGTTGACCTGAGGACATACGATTTAATGGCGTGCGACGTAATTCGTCGATTCCGAGTTCAGACAGCGTTCTTCGGGCAGCGTCGATCTGGTCTCTGGTCACGCGATCAGCGAGTGCGCCATGGATACCAATGCTTGAGTGAAACCCTGAGACGACAACCTCAATTGCGGTCGTAGTCGCGGTATAGCGTTGGTGGAGGTCGTTTGATACGACGCCAATTTTTTTGCGCAACTCCCATACGTTCCATTTGTCTCGGCCGAGAATGCGTATGTATGAACCGGCCTTTATTGCTGGATAAATCTCTCGATTGATCGTTTTTAACAATGTTGTTTTGCCGGATCCGTTCGGGCCGAGTATGGCTACGCGCTCATGCTCTTCAATGCTGAGTGTCAGATTTTCGAAAACGCAGGTCGATCCACGCCACAGAGTGGCATCGTGAATTTCTATGAGTTTTTGGTTTGGCATGGGAGTTAAAATTCTCAGAGTTCTATACTTAGAGTTTGTCACTCGTGCTGCTGAATATCCATCTGGTTTGTGACTCATAAACGGTCGCGCGGCCTAACGCAGATTGTTGTTCGATCGGATTGTTCATTACAATGATTCCAACTGCTAACTTGTGTCATTTCGAGAGCTCCATAATGCCTGATGGCCTGAAATATCTTCTGATTTTTATCGCTGTTGTTGTCGCGTACACAATCGCGAAAGTGATCTCTTATATGCGACAGAGCGATCGCCAGTGGAAACAAGTTGATAAGAGCAAACTGAAGAAATGGGAAGACGACGAGGACGATTGATGATGCGAAATTTATTTGCGGCCTGCGTAGCTCTCTCGATAACGTCAGTCGCCGCTGAGCCGAAGATCGCGCCGATCGTACTGAGAAGCATCGACAGTAATCAGGAATAAAGAAAGGCGCCGAAGAGTGATCCTCGGCGCCTTAAGCGTTAACGGCAGGGGGAGTGCCGCCGGACCGTCCTGGTCCGTTTATTCACCGAATTCCATTCGGTGAGATCCGGGGTCGATAGCCAAGAAATCAGGGGAGAGGTCTGGCCAGTCGAACCCCGGTGGGGGTTCTTGAGACTCTTATCTTTGGATAGCGCTATAAATCTCAATCGTGCCAAGGTCACCAGCCAATGCGATGTCGGCAGCGGCTGATACGCCGATGAGAATAACCAGTGCACCCAAAAGGGCGAGTATGTCTCCAAAGTATTTGCTGTTCATGATCGTGTCCTAAAGTTAATCGTTGCGTCGAGGTTAGTCGCCGCTGCATTCAGTTGGGCTTCAGTATTCTTATTGCATGAGTCGTGCCAACATTGTAAATACTTTAAAAACAATAACTTATCTATAATTCAGTTATTACGAAATATCGTAAATAACGAAAAACCGTAATTATTTTCACGAAAAACCGTATATACTACGACGATGATTGCTCAAGATGACTACCAATGGCTATTTCGCAAGTCGCCGGCGATGGCAACCTCGATTGCGGAAGATGGCGTGTATCTGGACGTCAATGACGCGATGCTGGACCGACTGGGCTATACGCGCGAAGAGATGGTCGGTCGAAGCCCGGAAGATTTCACGACGCCCGAAAGCGCAGTACGAGTGCGAGATGAACTAAGACCTACTTTGCGACGCACCGGTAAGTTGGAAAACAAGCCCATCAGCTTTGTCACCAAGTCCGGTGATGTTGTCGACTGTACGTCCAACGCCATTGTGGAGTTCGATCAAAAGGGGGAGTTTCTGCGCACCGTCGCGATGTACGCCGAGATCTCCGATCAGGCAAGAGCGAACTTTAAATACCGAACGCTTTATCGCGCGACACCGGCGATGCTGCACACAGTCGACGGAGACGGGCTCATCGTAACGGTGACCGATCACTGGTTACAGAAGCTGGGTTTTCGACGGGAGCAAGTCGTCGGGCGCCCGATCACTGATTTCTTTTCCGTTCGTGACAGTAAATATTATGCTGATGGTCGCTTACGTGATCTGATCAGTGATGGCGACTTCAACAATCTCGAACGTCAAATGCTTGCCAAAGATGGCACTGTTCTTGATTTGGTGATGTCCGCAATATCCCATCGTGATAAAGATGGCAATGTTGATCGTATGCTCGTCGCCTCGAAAGACGTGACGGAACGACGAAAAGCTGAAAGAGCACTGCGCCGCACGCTCGGGGAAAACGCACGGCTTCGCGAAGAATTGGAGCAGGAGCGCGATTACCTTCGAGAGGAAGTGAATGTCGCGATGAACTTCGGCCGAATTGTCGGTACGAGTCCGGCATTGCGCCGGATGATGAAGAAAGTGGAGGCGGTTGCTGAAACGCCCGCTAACGCGATAATCCAGGGCGAATCCGGTGTTGGTAAGGAGCTGGTAGCACACGCGATTCACGTTCAAAGTCCTCGGGCTGAGGGACCCCTTGTCAAAGTTAACTGTGCGTCAATACCGAAGGAATTATTTGAGAGCGAATTCTTTGGTCATGTGAAAGGTGCTTTTACCGGAGCTCACCGTGACCGCATCGGCCGCTTCCAGCTTGCTGACGGCGGTAGCCTTTTTCTCGATGAGGTTGGCGAAATTCCGATGGAGCTGCAGGGTAAATTATTGCGTGTTCTTCAGGAGAGTGAATTTGAGCGAGTTGGCGATGACGTGACCCGTAGTGTCGATGTGCGTGTCATCGCGGCGACGAACAAAGATCTCGAAAAGTTGATCATTAACGGTGAATTTCGCGAAGATCTTTTTTACAGACTCAGCGTATTTCCAATAGACGTACCCGCGCTACGAGAGCGTGGCGAGGATATCGTGCAACTCGCGCAGCACTTTCTCAAGCAGACCTGCATGGACTTTGGCCGAGAAGGCCTTACGCTGACGCGGACGCAAACTGCCAATCTTCGCTCCTATAATTGGCCGGGCAATGTTCGTGAATTGAAGAATGTCATCGAACGTGCGGTTATTCTCTCGACTGGCAAGGTTCTTCGACTTGATTTATCCATGCCAGGACTCAAGATCGATATCGATACGGTTGCTGATGTGGCCGCAACCAACGACGAAGTGATGAGTGAAAAGGAAATGAGGGAGCTTCAGAAGAGAAACCTCGAAAAGGCGCTCGAACAAGCGAACTGGAAGGTTTCCGGAGTTGGTGGGGCAGCAGAGCTTCTCGGCGTACGTCCGACAACTCTTGCTGATAGAATCAGAACATACAAACTTAAAAGACCGGCTCCCCGATGAGAACGGTTATGCGCCGGGCCAGCTTCTGAACCACGAGGGTAAAAAAATGACTATGAAAACGAACCTATCACGTAGAGCGTTTTTATCTGCGAGTACAGCTGCAGTTAGCACTGGTTTGGTAGCTTTCCCCCATTTAGCTATTGCTAAATCAAAAGCAATAAGTAGCACTACTTCTTTGTTCGGCGCACCTCCTCCAGGTGTGGCAAAACTCAACGCAAACGAGAACCCTTATGGCCCTAGTCCCAAAGCCATCGCAGCGATGACCGAAGCAATGAGCAAAGGGGCCTATTACGTTGGCGGAGCTGGCGAAACTTTGAAGGCAATGATCGCTGAGCGACATGGCTTAACCAAAAATCATATTATCTTAAGTTCTGGCTCAAGCAGTGCCCTCACGAACTTAGCGATGATGGCTTCGCAGAAAGGTTCTATTTTAGGTTCCGATCTGTTTTGGGATGCAACATCTTTCATGGGAACTCGAAATAGCGAGCACGGGATAAAGCGAACACCGAAAACTGACGATCTTTCGGTTGACTTAGATGCGATGTACTTTGCTGTTGATGGCAGTATTGCATTGGCACAAATCTGCAACCCGAATAATCCTACTGGATCCATCGTATCGCCACAAAAGCTTAAAGAATTCTGTAAAAAAGTTTCACAGAAAACCATGGTGCTGGTTGATGAAGCTTATAACGAAATTACCGATGAGCCGGAAGAAAATAGCATGATTCCATTGATTAAGGACGGCTATAACGTGGTAGTTACCCGAACGTTTTCAAAAATCTATGGATTAGCGGGTATGCGAGTGGGTTATATGATTGCCGCACCGGAAACAGCTCAATTGATCTCTACATATGGCCATAATCATTTCTATGATTTAAACCAAGTGGGTATTGCAGCTGCGGCGGCAAGTTACAATGACACTGCTTTCCTAAGCTATTCTAAATCAAAAATTCTGGAAGCAAGAGAGATGATTGCTACAGCAGTTGCAGCCAATGGACTTACTGCGCTGCCGTCCCAAACAAACTTTATGTTCGTTAATCTAGGCGACATCAATGCTGAGGATTTTCGCCAAGGGATGGCTAAGGAGAATGTCATGATTAGAGGCGTATATCAGGACTATACCCATTGGTCTCGGGTGAGTGTTGGTAAGCTAACTGACGTCGAGAAATACATTGCGGCTATGCCTAAGGTGCTCGATTCTTTGAGCTAGCAATGACCGCTTACAGAAGGGCGGCGCTGCCGCCCTTTTTATATCCGAGGCTCCTCTCGGACTAAGGAGATAAACAATGCGTCCTGCGATTTGGGGGTTAATAGGGCTTTTGGCGCTGACGCCGATGGTGGCTTTGGCTGACACAATGTATCTCACAGACAGCTTGCCGTTGAGCTGGATCGCGGCTGCGATTGGCGTCTGCCTCATTGCTGGATTCTTGCTTGGTATGTGGTGGGCTGATTACCGCAGCCGTCAACGTCATGGTGGAATTCGAATCTACTGATTCAGGTCCGCTTATACGTCGATATAAGCATGCGTTATAAAGCAATAACAAACAAACCGTTCACGCCGTAACGGCACCCCCCTAAGGTAACTCCAGATGCCGCGCACCTATGCGAGGCCCCATCTTATTTAGGAGTTGCAGCGATGAGTGCTTCGTCCGCTGACATTTTACCGCTGGATTCAGAACAAGCAATAAGCCTTACGAACGCGGTACACGGGCTGTCCCCCGAACAATTGCTATGGGTATCCGGCTACACGGCTGGCTTGGCGGCTGCTGGTGCGCCCGCTGCGAAGGCTGCGAATACTGATTCTGCCGCAGTTGTCAGTAGTAAACGTCGCCAGGAAAAACTAACCGTGCTGTACGGGTCACAGACCGGCAATGGTGAGGACCTTGCGATCTCATTGGTCAGAGATGCCGTTGCAAGGGGTTTTGCCGCACAAGCGATCAGTCTGTCGGATTACAAACCAACTAACTTGAAGCGCGAGTCACTGGTGACCTTTGTCATCAGTACGCATGGCGAGGGTGACCCGCCAGATGACGCAGAGCTGTTTCATGAGTTTTTGCTGTCAAAAAAAGCGCCAAAGCTAGCAAACCTCCAATACTCGGTACTTGCATTGGGCGACAGTAGTTATGTCAATTTTTGTCAGACAGGCCGAGAGTTCGATTCGCGTTTGAATGAGCTGGGCGCGAGCCGTTTCGAAGCGTTGCTTGAGTGCGATCTCGACTACGAAGACCTGGCGGCTGGTTGGAGAGAGCGTGTCGTCGATGGGTTGCCTGAATTGCTCGCTGCAGGGCAGGTTTCGG
>CAJXYT010000062.1 GCA_913063505.1 uncultured Gammaproteobacteria bacterium
CCTTCGAGAAGGTCAATCTTGTTAAAAACAATAATTGGCAGGACGCCCATGAGTTCGGCGGCGCACAAATAACGATCGACGATGTACCAGTCTGGCAATGGCGTTACGGAGGCAACAATGATCAATGCGTCCACGTTAGCGGCAAGAACTTCAATCTGGCCACGCATATTTGGGCGAGTTAACTCATTTCTACGCTCACCGATCTCTGTAATGAGCCAGTCCACCTCGTTCACAATAGGTATCGCAGTAACCGAATCCCCGCAGACCGCCCTGATTCTTTTGCCCTTGATGCGGGCACCAACTTCTTCGCCAGTGGCGAGTCGGAGTCGCATACGGCGGCTATACGTTGCAACAACAGTGGCAATAACGTTGGCAGTATCCTCAGTCATCAGCGAAGTATGACCGCAAGCAGGCAACCTTGCACTCTCCGGGCATGTAAACTACGGAAACCCCGACAAACAAGGTTTTGAGAAATGCGCGATACCGCACCCGACCGGACGACTAATTTGATCTGGATCGACCTGGAGATGACTGGTCTATCTACGCAGACTGACACGATTATCGAGATAGCTACGATCGTGACAGATAAATATCTGGTCGAGTTAGCCGTTGGACCCGAATTGGCGATTCGTCAATCAGACGAAACGATGGATGGCATGGATGACTGGAATACGAGTCATCATGGTGACTCGGGATTAATAGCGAGAGTGCTGAACAGTAATACCGTCGCGGCAGATGCTGAACAGGCAACCATCGCTTTCTTAAATAAATGGGTTGAAGAGGGCGCGTCACCCATGTGCGGCAATAGTATTTGTCAGGATCGGCGCTTTCTCGCGCGTGAAATGCCGGAATTGGAAAGGTTTTTTCATTACCGAAACTTGGACGTTAGTACGCTCAAGATTCTCGCGTCACTCTGGGCTCCAGATGTCGCGAGAGGTTCCGTGAAAGACTCAGCTCATCGGGCCTTATCCGACATTCGCGACTCTATCGAAGAACTTGCCTGGTATCGCGAGAGCTTGTTCGATGCCAAGGCCCTGAGTGGCGCAGACCCTAATGGCTAGTAGGTCGTTCTCGGAGTATGCCGATCGAAACGCTGCGCCAATTCTCGGCGTATTACGAACCGAACTGAAACATTGTTCGACTCTCCTCGAGATTGGCTCAGGAACCGGACAGCATGCTGCGCTCTTCGCGAGAGAGTTGCCACATTTACAATGGCAAACCAGTGACCTCGACGAAAATCATGAGGGTATCAACGCGTGGACCCAGAATGCCGGACTAACGAATTTATTGGCGCCGATTTCACTCAATGTACTGTTTGACGAAGTCGAAGCCGTTTCTTGCGACGCGATTTATTCGGCGAATACAACTCATATTATGAGCATTCCAGCAGTCAGGAAGATGTTCGAAATACTTGGGACTGCGCTGACCGATTCCGGCGTGTTTTGTCTCTACGGCCCGTTTCGTCAAGACGGTGCATTCAACGCGCCGAGCAACGCGAATTTTCACGATTCATTACGGTCGCGAGACCCGGAGATGGGGATTCGGCATCTTGAATTTCTGGACGAGCTCGGTAAAGCTCAGGATCTGCTGCGACAGAGACTCTATGCAATGCCAGCAAATAACTATCTTGCAGTCTGGCGGAAGGATAGAAAATGACGACTCATGCAGGTGGCTGTCACTACGGCAGAATCCGCTTTGAAATTGACGTGCCGGAGGAAATTAAAGCAGCCGAATGTAATTGCAGTATGTGTGGATTCCTGCATTTCGAAGAGGTTTCGATCAGGATATCTGATAGCACAGAGGTTGAGCGTCGAGTACGACCCTGATATTACGCTCCGCTGACTGGTATATTTGATCCTATGTTGCTCGATTCCCTACTCGTACCAGAGACTATTGTCAGCCCCAAAAGCTTTGTGGGACTGATGTCACTCTATGAAAGCAACTATCTTCGATTGCTACGACTGATCCCCGAGATTGACCGCATTGATGGCTGCTTCAGATCGCGGGTAGCAGGCGATTGTGAATTGTTCGTCGAAGTCATCGAGACCAGCAGATACACCGTCACGTTATCGCTGACGTATCACCTGCCCACCAACGAAGGTCTATTGTCTGACCCGGACATGATGGTGCGGGTGTATCTTGATGGGCAGCAGGCTGAGGTCCTGTCCATTGGTGAGCGGCAGCGGCATGCCGCATTGCGGCGCCTCGTCCTTGAGCACAAAGAGGAACTTGATCGGCGCTGGCGCTTCAATGTTGTCTTGAATAAGTGGCTTGAGTACCTGTCAGACCAGGGTCATTTGATTCTCGATCGCTAAAGCGACCCCTCGACTTGATCTGGCCGCCTAATTGGTTTCAGGGTAGTGGATTCTGGAGGTAGTTGCGGCTACGGCAGGCGCTGCGAGGAAGGTGGTCATCGTGACGAGCGCTGTGCTGGCAACGATTGTCTTGTGTTGGCATGATCGTTTGTGGCTGTCGAACATAAGCCCTCTGAGTTGGTGTTGTAGTTAAGTACAACACCTTGAATATGACGAGCAAGTCGCGAGGATTAAGGTGAAATTTGCGCTGTTTGCGCTGGTCGCATGCTGACCTCTTGAATTTCTGCCATGTCTATGACGATTTTTGCCGCCTGTTCAAGTTGAACATCCGGAATTTCGTCCTCGACAATATCGTCAAGACTTTCGAGTGGTTCCAAGTTCAGGGCAACTCGCCTTTCATTTTCACGTTGTAAAGCATCAGCCAGTTCGACCACACGGGCGGCACGCCGCTTGTTAATATTCAGTGAAACGGTCTTTAGACCCCGGATTCGTTTGCCGGCTTGAATTCGATCCATTTGGTATTGGAAGTTGGGGTCAACCTTGGAGCGTTCCACATGATTAGCGGTCAAGGACTCAATCGTGCGGCCAAGAGGCGCACCGGCACTAAATCGGGTCGTGTCGATAGTATCCCACGGAAGTGCATTCTTGCGTGCGCTTTCGCCCACGATATTCGTATCAATGTTTGACGGCAATTCGATGTCGGGATGGACTCCACGGTGCTGCGTGCTGGCGCCCGTCACGCGATAGTACTTACCGATGGTGAGGGTTAGTTGTCCAAAACCTTTTTCGTCTGCGTTGGGAAAATATTGATCAAGTGAATAGAGGTTTTGGACAGTACCCTTGCCGAAAGTTTGCTGCCCGATAATTATGCCGCGAGCATAGTCCTGAATTGCCCCGGCAAAAATCTCAGATGCTGATGCACTAAATCGATCGACAAGAACAGCCAAAGGACCGCTGTAAGAAACCCTTGAAACGGGATCTGGGTCATCAAGCCTCTGTGGCGGGCTGCGGCGGACGTTTATCGATTTTCTGAATTGGACGATGGGACCGTTGTCGATGAATAATCCAGACAATGCCGTCGCTTCAGTTAAATGGCCACCGCCATTGCCGCGCATATCGACAACCAAACCATCGATTCCCTGTTCTTCAAGTTCACCGATGAGTCGCTTGACGTCCGTGGTAACGCTAGTGAAATCTGAATCACCTCTGCTTAATGCGGAATAATCGCGATAGAAGCCAGGCACTTCGATAACCCCGATCAACCAGTCACGGCCACCTCTTGGCACCTTGACGATTTCGCTCTTCGCGGCTTGTTCTTCGAGTTTGACCGCCCCTCGCGTCAACTCGATAATTTCTTTAGGGCTACCAGGAGCAGCGTTTGCGGGGATGACTTGCAGTCGCACGACAGATTCTTTCGGTCCACGAATGAGATCGACAACGTCATCCAGCCTCCACCCGATTACGTCAACGAATTTCCCCTCGGGCCCTTGAGATACTGCAGTGATGCGGTCATCCCGTTTCAGTGTGCCGTCAAAGTCGGCTGGACCACCTCGGATGATATTAACGATTTGAACAAAATCGTCTTCTGTCTGTAACGTTGCGCCGATGCCAACATACGATAAACTCATGGCGATTTTATACTCATCGGCGTTGCGCGGTGACAAGTAGCTGGAATGTGGATCAACGGCGTGCGCGAACATGTTCATGAAGCGTTCAAATACATCGTCATTGTTGACCTGGTCTAGGCGCTTGATGAAACCTTTGTAGCGTTTCGACAGGATTTCCTGATTTTTCTCCCAAGGCTCGTCCTCAAGCGCAAGCGACAGCGTGTCGTTGACGACGCGCTGCCTCCAGATTTCGTCGAGTTCGAGAGGGTCGGTCGCCCAAGGCACTTCCGATCGGTCGAATATGTATTCTTCATTGGAAGAGATATTGGGCTCACTTTCGAGTTGGGCGAGGGCGAAATGCAGCCGCTCGCGAACTCGCGTCTGGTATACCTCAAACATTTCATAAACAGGATCGAGTGGTTTGCTCTTGACGATGTCGTCCAGTTGGTAGCGGTAGCGTTCAAAATACTCGATATCGCTAGCCAGCAAATACATACGATTTCGGTCCAGGTTTTCGACATAAAAATCGAGGGCCTTTGACGATAGATCATCATCTACCACTACCTCATTGTAGTGAGACCTTTGGATGAACTGAGCGACCAGTTCACCAATCGCTTCATGTCTTTTCTCGGGAAAGAGAAACTGATTGTCTTTGACGGTCGAAGTGTCAGCGTCCTGAGCTCCCTCGTTGTTACTGAGGGCAGGAAGTGACAGCACCGCAAGCAGCGAAATTGCCAGCATGCGCATTCCGCGTCGATCAAGTCTTCTCAATATTTTCTCCATTTCAGTCGCAGTTAAAGGCTGAGAATTACTGAATTATGTTTGATTTCGACGGCCAGAAAATTTCCACAAGTATAACGAGAGCCTTAGAACCTGCCAGCCAATATAGGGCGACAGAATCAAAAACCACGCTATGTGATTACCGTTACGAACCTTCTCGCTGAGCGCGCCAAAGAAATCGCCATAGCCATGGCCGGCATAATCACCAAATACTGACTCGCCAACAGAATAAATAACTATCGGTAAAACCAGCAAGCTGAGGAAGAGAAAGCCGCTTATTAAAGCGATTTCTTTGGTGGCGAGTTGCCGGAGTGTTCTGCTGGGTTTTGGGGTATTCATATTAACCGAGGACGTCGAAAGTTTAGGGCTACTAAGATCGCCATCCTTGCGTACCTCAGGTAGGACGTCAAGATTGTCTGGGATTTATTCTTGAATAAGAAGGTGTGCAACCTAAACTTGCTCGCCGCCAATAATGAAGGTCTTAAGTTGCTTCGCCAGACCGCCGCACGCTCTGGCCTGCGTTCTGGCGATTAGCGGAATAGGAATAACCAACGCCGGTAAGAAAGAGGTGCCACTGTAGTCCGCTGTGACGGTCCCAACTGATTCTGATTTATCTAAATCCCAGATTGATGCTTCGTAATCCGCGTCATCCTGCCACCAAGCGAAGCCAAAGCAACCGCCACCGCCAGGCCCAGCGGCGCAAGAGAGGCTACCTCCCTGCGTGACTCGTTCAGTGTCGCCGTCGATCCAGATGATGTATCGCACTCCCATCAATTCGATGGCCTTGGATACTCCCAGTTTTTCCATAAATTGTATAAGACCCTTCGTATTGCCGGGTGCTGTTCGCGGTTCAAACCATGGAAATAGTTTGTCAATGAATTGCTGGGCAGGGACTATATTGAGGGCATTCGCGCCATACCCTAGTGCTGTTTCAACACATTGGATGTAGTCGGCTTCCGTTTCGTTTCCCTGGTGATAGCTCTTCGCCATGACAACAACGGCCTCTCCCTCGAGCAAGCCAGTTGCTTCTACTCGTGCGTTCTCTATGGTCGCTGTCACGCAGCCACTCGTTGTGATGGCAACGATTACTGCAATGCAACTAATTCGTAACTTCATCGATGCCTCCGATAGTAAAAATATCGAACACTGTAGGTTCATCGTTAACCGATTTTCCATCGCTTGCTTCGCCTGAGTCAGGCTTGCCAGTATCAATGGGTCCGTCCGCGAGCACCCCGATGTTGGTCGCTTTGTCCATCTGTAATAATATCAATGCGGCGGCGTCTCTCATCGCTAGAACCGCTGCGCGCTGTAATGCTTTCTCGCCACTCAAGCCTTCTGCTTGGCTCTTCCCGTACGCGCTTACAGTCCACGTTGAGGCGCTGGTACCCACACTGTCAAACACCTGCATGCGATATCGAATCCACACGACGAACGCATCTGTTTTACTCTGATTCGGGACGGAAAACTCAAACCCCTCGATCTTGGGCTCAACGAGCGCGTCGAAAGTATAGTCGAGCGCATCGTCATCTGGGCCGAGAACAATGACGTTATCGAACATGTATCCGAACAGCTGCGTAAAAAGTTTGGCATTGGAGGAGCCAAGGTTGATGGTCCAGGACTCCCGTCCCAATACGTTTTCTTCGTGCACGAAGTCTTGGAATTCGACAGGTAGGCGAAGCGCCACAATTAGGGGCTGTCTCTGATACACATCTGACGCTGCCGACGAATAGAGAGCG
>CAJXYT010000063.1 GCA_913063505.1 uncultured Gammaproteobacteria bacterium
CTTGGTTTGAATCTGGTAGTAATTGACCGGCAGTTGCTTGTAGCTGCGAAGTTCTTTGCGCGCAATGTCAGTGATGATTTCCTCATGAGTCGGGCCGAAACAGTAATCTCTGCCATGGCGATCGTTCATTCTGAGCAGGAGTGGGCCGTACTTGTCCCAGCGCCCGGATTCTTGCCATAACTCGGCCGGCTGAACCGCTGGCATTAGCAATTCGAGGGCTCCAGCGCGATTCATTTCCTCTCGAACCACTGCCTCGACTTTACGCAAGACGCGCAATCCGAGCGGCATCCATGTAAACAGTCCTGAGGCCAGACGGCGGATCAAGCCGGCTCGTAGCATCAGTTTGTGGCTGACAATCTCTGCATCTGAGGGTATTTCTTTGAGGGTCGTCAGCCCTAATTCCGAAAATCGCATTACTTGTCTTACCAATAGTGTATGAGCCGCGCATTCTAACCGTATTGACAGATAAGCCAAAGCAGAGGAAGGTCCGGAATCTTTTAATTGCAGGAATGCGCAAATTGCACGGTCGTCGAAATCCGCTTGTCGCCCAAGAAGGCGTGCCTCTGCTTGCGCTCGTTTTCGCTGTCGCTGTCTTGTTGATCCGCTATTCAAGCCCGTGGTTGGCAGTCATTCCCGGCGCCCTGCTTGTATTACTCTTCATGGTTTTTCGCGACCCGAGGCGGTCTGTCCCATCCGTTGCGTTGGGCGTTTTCAGTCCGGTCGATGGTGAAGTGATTGAGGTAAGCCGTTTTGAGGAGGGTGAAACAGGAGGGCCCGCTCTTAGGATAAAAATCCGCGTCAACAGTTTAGGCACCTATACGGCTCGCGCACCTGTAGAAGGGACGATTAAGGATTTGGGCAGGCGCGGCTTGTGGCTGCAGACGGACGAAGGAGATGACATTGTCTTGATTTTCAATGCCCATCGTTTGGGTCTCGCGCCGAAGGCATTTGCGCGAATTGGTGAACGCTTGGGCCAGGGGCAGCGCTGCGCTTACCTGCGTCTGACGGGCACGGCTGAGATACAATTACCAATCGACGGCAAAATCCTGGTTGAAGTTGGCCAGAACGTTGTCGCCGGCACTGATGTCGTCGCGAACGTGCGTGGTAGTCATTAAGCCGCCATCTGAATACCGACAGTGAAATGCATCATGCGGCGTGGCAAAATCAGTTTTAAATATCGAATCCCGGTCTATTGCGAATGATCCATCCTGAATATCAACGGCGCGCCTACTTGCAAGCCATGGGCATTGATGTCTGGTTGCCGCGGGACGCGGACGAACCAGAGGACTCTGCTGCCGATACCGTTTTAGCGGATAATCTAGGTTGGGATGAACTCAAGCTATGCGTGTCCGAATGCACCCGTTGCGGGCTCTCGACTAGCAGAACTCAGACGGTGTTTGGCGTTGGCAACAAAAACGCGACATGGATGATCATCGGCGAGGCGCCGGGTGCCGAAGAGGACCGGTGCGGCGAACCCTTTATTGGTCGCGCAGGTCATATGTTGGACGAGATGTTGCGTGCCGTGGGCCAGGATAGGAAGTCGGTGTTCATCGCCAATATTCTCAAGTGTCGCCCACCGAACAATCGGGATCCGAAGCCCAATGAAGCCCTGAAGTGCCGTGATTACTTGGATCGCCAAATTGCATTGGTACGGCCCTCCATTATTTTGGCGGTTGGGAAATTCGCTGCGCAAAAGCTTTTGGGTAGTGACGATGCTTTTGAGCAAATGCGCGGTCAGGCGCGAGATATTAACGGAATCCCGCTGGTGGTGACCTACCACCCGGCGAACTTGCTTCGTAGCCCATCGCAGAAGCGCAAGTCGTGGAGTGATCTTTGTCTAGCCCAGGGTCTGGTTGCGGCGGCAGTCGAATGATTATGTCAATGCTAAAACCAAAGCTTCCTGTGACGATTCGCGAGATGAATAATGACGATCTATCGATGGTGTCGGATATCGAGCGTCGCAGTTATGAGTTTCCATGGAGTCACGGTGTTTTCCATGATTGCCTGCTAGCTGGCAATCAATGTCTGGCATTGATTCGAGAAGGTCATGTTGCCGGTTACGCCATATTGTCAGTCGCAGCTGGCGAGGCTCATATTCTTAATCTTTGTACCGACCCGGAATTTCGAGCCCTAGGCTATGGCGAGAGATTATTGGACGAATTAATGTATAGGGCGCGCTCCGCTTCAGTCCGAGAAATCTTCCTCGAAGTTCGGCCAACAAACGAGACGGCGATCGGCTTGTATCGTAAGAAAGGCTTTCATCAGATCGCAGCTCGCCCAGCCTATTATCAAGCACATGATGGGCGGGAAGATGCATCCGTGCTCGTCAAAAAGCTCGCCGTTGATAGTTAGGTAGACGGTTTCGTAGCTGGCCCGATTCCGCTAGACTCCGCCGCCACTCAATTCTGAAATCAGCAATGCCAAATCTTGACGAACAAGTCAGCAAGAGACGTACGTTCGCGATTATCTCGCACCCGGACGCCGGAAAAACGACGCTAACCGAAAAGCTTTTGCTTTACGGCGGCGCGATTCAGCTTGCTGGAACCGTGAAGGGCCGCAAGGCGAGCCGTCATGCGACCTCTGACTGGATGGCGCTTGAGCAACAGCGTGGAATCTCAGTGACGTCTTCCGTTATGCAGTTTCCGTACAGCAACCATGTAATCAATTTGCTCGATACTCCGGGGCACGAGGACTTTTCGGAGGACACCTATCGGACGCTGACCGCGGTCGATTCGGCGTTGATGGTTATTGACTGTGCGAAGGGTGTCGAAAAACGCACGATCAAGTTGATGGATGTTTGCCGGCTACGCGATACACCGATCATGACGTTCATTAATAAACTTGATCGCGACGGGAAGGAACCTATCGACTTGCTTGACGAGATTGAATCCGTACTCAAGATTCAGTGCTCACCGGTAACCTGGCCGATTGGCATGGGACGCTCGTTACGAGGTGTATACCATCTGTTGCAGGATCGAATTTACCTGTACGACCGAGTTGGCCGGGAAAAGGTCTCAAAACGGAATATGATCGAAGGCATCGATTCGGATGAAGCGACTGAAGCACTGGGTGATCAGGCAGCCGAATTCCGTGAGGAAATCGCACTCGTCAAAGGCGCCTGTCCGGAGCTATCCTTCGAAGATTATCTTGCCGCAAAACAAACGCCAGTATTCTTTGGGTCGGCGATGGGTAACTTCGGCGTCAAAGAGTTGCTGGATGAATTTATTAATTACGCGCCGGCACCTCTGAATCGCGAGAGCGAACAGCGCGAGGTACGACCAACTGAAGAACAGATGACCGGTTTCGTTTTTAAGATTCAGGCGAATATGGATCCCGGGCACAGAGACCGGATCGCCTTTATGCGAATCTGCTCTGGTGAGTATCGCAAGGGAATTCGCATGTTGCATGTTCGTTCCGGCAAGGAAATGAAAATCCCTGACGCGATTACTTTCATGGCAGCAGATCGCCAGCATGCTGAGCTGGCCTACGCTGGCGATATCATCGGTATTCACAATCATGGCACAATTAATATTGGTGACAGCTTCTCTGAAGGCGAGGAAATTCATTTCACAGGGATTCCAAATTTTGCACCCGAGATTTTTCGTCGCGCGGTATTGAAGGATCCATTACGACTAAAGGCCTTGCATAAAGGTCTAGCGCAGCTGTGTGAGGAGGGTGCTACCCAGCTCTTTAGGCCGATGCGTAATAATGATCTGATCCTTGGCGCTGTTGGGCCGTTGCAATTTGAGGTCGTCGCACACCGCTTACACGATGAATATAACGTCGAATGTCAGTTTGAGGCTATCAATGTGGCGACCGCGCGATGGGTTGAATGCAGTGACGCAAAGATGTTGAGTGACTTCGAGCGCAAAGCGCATGATAATTTGGCGCTGGATCACAGTAGCAGTCTCGTTTACATTGCTCCTACACGAGTTAATCTCAACCTGACCGAGGAACGCTGGCCGGATATTGCTTTTCGGAAGACCCGCGAGTACTAACGTTAGGACCTTTGCCTGAGGCAGGATTTTGCCAAAGTCCAGAATAATCACAAAGAAGGTTGTTACCTGGGCGCTATATGATTGGGCGAACTCCGCGTTCGCACTCAGTGTGCTAGCGGTTCTATTTCCATTGGTGCTTGGTAACTATTGGGGCGCAGGGGATGGCGGATCAGTCGCAACCATGCGTCTGGGTTGGACCACTTTTGCTGCCAGCCTCATCGTATTTTTGTCCGCGCCAATTTTCGGGACGATTGCTGATACCGGTGGCTACAAAAAGCGATTTCTTCTCTTGTTTGCAATCACCGGCGCAGTGGCGACGACAGGTTTAGGGTTTGTCGGACAGGGCGATTGGCCTATCGCCTTGGGACTCTACCTCGTCGCATCAGTCGGATTTTACAGTGCGACTGTTTTCTACGACTCACTGCTTATCGACGTTACGGAACCATGCAATTATAGTTTTGTTTCGACCTTGGGGTTCTCAGTGGGCTATCTGGGTGGAGCAGCGCTGTTGTCTTTGCATCTTTGGATGTTGAAGTCACCACAAACCTTTGGTCTGGAAAGCGTGACAGAGGTTTTTAGCTATGCGTTTATTTCGGTCGGCGTCTGGTGGTTACTATTCCTCCTACCTTTGTTGATCTTTTTTCCTGAGAGTTATAGCCCAATCGAAGTGAGGCATCATCCGATCCGGGCTGCCTATGAAGAATTGAAGTCGACTGTCCAGAAGGTCAGTCAGTACCGGAATGTCGTGATATTCCTCGGTGCTTATTGGCTTTATATCGGAGGCGTATTTACCGTTATTTTTATGGCGGTGAACTACGGTCAACGTCTTGGATTCGAAGACAGCGATCTGGTCTTGGCCTTATTGATCGCCAACTTCGTTGGGTTCCCAGCGACGCTCATTTATGGTTTTCTGGCGCATCGATTTGGGACCAAGAAGGGATTGTACTTCTCATTATTTGCCTATGTTGGTGTATGCCTATGGGGCATGCAGATGACCGAGGTGCGTGAGTTTTACATCATGTCGATCATTATCGGGATGGTGCAGGGTGGCGCACAGGGGCTCAGTCGGTCTATCTACGCGACCTTGATTCCTGCGCACCAACCGGGTGAGTTCTTCGGCTTTTACAGCATGACAACCAAGTTCGCGCATGTTCTGGGACCGGCCATGGTCGCGATCGCCGCTATGCTGTCAGACGACCCGAAGTGGGTGCTGCTGGCACTGATACCGATGTTTCTTGCTGGCGCGCTGCTGCTGACATTAGTACGAATGCCGGCGGCCGATCAGTCGCAATAGCCTGCCCGGACAGTGGCACCAATAAAGTTACAAATCCATCGCTCGGCGTGGATCATCATGATGCTCCCGACGTTATGCTACGGCGCGATTTCCACCAGATCCATCCCGAGAATTCGGCCTTTATTAACCAGCCCGAAAGTGTGAGTGAAATTTACTCAAAACGATCAGTATCAGGTGAGCTCATCCAGTTTTTCAAGTTGCTCAGTCAGCTGTGCGATGGCCTTCTCAAATTCAACAACGCGCTCCTGTTCCTGTGTGACAACCTCAGCAGGTGCATTGTTCGCAAATTTTTCGTTCTCCAGTTTTCCAACGCTTCGCTGCAAGTCTTTATTGATTTTCCCCTGTTGTTTTGTCAGTCGCGTGCGCTCAGCATCAACATCAATGATGCCTTTCATCGGCACCAACATGCGCATATCGCCGAGAAGTGCGGTGGCGGCAGCTGGGGGATCTTCGTCCTTGATCAGGGTGGTTACAGATTCCACGCGGCCCACGCGTTGCAACAGTAGCGCTTGAGACTTCGCTCTGAATAAATCAGATGCACTCGCGTCCTGCAAAACTACAGGCAATGGTTTGCCAGGTGATATATCCATTTCTCCGCGAATCTGACGAATTCCGAGAATAAACTGCTGCACCCACTCGATATCGGCGACTGCATCCGCATCGGTCGCTTCAGATAAGACCTCGGGATAGGGGCGCAGCATGATTGTTTCGCCCTCGATATTGGCTCGCGGTGCCACAGTTTGCCAGATTTCTTCTGTGATAAACGGCATTAAAGGGTGCAGTAAACGCAATGTAGTCTCCAGCACTTCGATCAAGGTCTGTCGCGTGCCACGTTTCTCAGCATCGGATGACTCATCGGACTGCAAAATCGGTTTTGATAGTTCTAGATACCAGTCGCAGAACTCATGCCAGGTGAATTCATACGCCGACTGCAGTGCCAGATCGAGTCGGTAACTTGTGAGGTGCTGGTGCATATCTGCCGTAGCGGTATTAAGTCGCGATCGGATCCAGCGATCTGCGGAACTGAATTCCACTTCACCCTCATCCAGTGACTCGGTGTTCATCAACACATAGCGAGCGGCATTCCAACTGTCTCTTATACACATCTGACGC
>CAJXYT010000064.1 GCA_913063505.1 uncultured Gammaproteobacteria bacterium
CACACATACAGGCCACCGAGAATGTGGACCGCATGTGCTCCCGTCAAAAAATAGAAAAATGCATTGGACGGATTGCTCGAAACGAGCTGACCCGAATTCTGCAGTTGCTGCCACGCGACAAACTGCCCAAGAACGAATCCCAATGTAAGAACGCCAGTGATCAGCAGTCCCGGCTTCAGCCGGCTCTGCTGATCATTTACCGATGCATTGCGTGTCCATTGGAACACGATACTCGCGACAATCAACATCACCGTATTCATCCACAGAAGCTGCGGCTCTGTCAGGGGCACCCAGTCGCCGAGCTCCATTCGCAAAGCATAGGCACTAAGAATTAATGCGAAGAACGACGAAGCCACTGCCAGGAACGTCACCAACGCGATCAACTTGCTTTTGTCAGTCGTTCCGCCCAACGGACCGTGATGAGCCGTATCGCTTACTGCCTCCATTTCCCACGGCGTAGTATTGATGGTCTGCTTCACTAGCCAACCCAACAAAGTCGCAAGGATGATTCCGAGAAAGACTAGGGCAATAGTCACCTAGTGCTCTCCACCGCGATCGCGACCTGCCGGTGCCTTATCTGCGCCAACGTTTTGTGGAATGAAATCGTCTTCATAACCCGGCACGCTGTAATCGTAAGCCCAACGATGTACCTCTGGCAGCTCATGCCCCCAGTTACCATGCTTCGGCGGATGGTCCGGCGTGTGCCATTCGAGCGTCGTAGCGTCCCACGGATTCGGATCCGATTTTGGCCCACTTTTGAGACTCCAGATCATATTAATGAAGAAGAGAAGCTGTGAGGCCGCCACAAAAATTGCCGATATCGTAATTGCCGCGTTCAAATCCTGCGCCGAATCGGGGAGGAAGTCAGTGTTGCCCATCGCAAAGTAGCGGCGCGGAACGCCAGCGAAACCTAGGTAATGCATTGGCAGGTAAATCGCATAGGCTCCGAGGAACGTCATCCAGAAGTGCCACTTACCCAAAGTTTCGTTGTACATCTTTCCGGAGATCTTTGGCCACCAGTGATAAATCGCTCCTAAAACGACGAGCACTGGCGATACACCCATGACCATATGGAAATGCGCTACAACGAAGTAGGTGTCTGACAGCGGTAAATCGATCGTCACGTTACCCAGGAAGAGGCCAGTCAGACCACCATGGATGAAAGTAAAGATGAAGCCGATCGAAAACAGCATTGGCACCCGAAGGTGAATGTTGCCTTGCCACAGAGTGAGTACCCAATTATAAACTTTTATAGCCGTTGGCACGGCAATGATTAGCGTTGTTGTCGCGAAGAAGAACCCGAAGTACGGATTCATGCCGCTGACGTACATGTGGTGAGCCCAAACGACAAAGCTCAACCCACCTATCATGATAATCGCCCAGACCATCATGCGATAACCGAAAATATTCTTTCGCGCGTGCGTGCTGATAAGGTCAGACACGATACCGAACGCCGGTAAAGCCACGATGTAAACCTCAGGGTGCCCGAAGAACCAGAACAAATGCTGGAATAGAATCGGGCTGCCGCCGGAATAGCCGGGGTCAATGCCCATGGAGCTCACGGCTGGCATGAAAAAACTGGTCATGAGTGTCTTGTCGAACAACATCATGATTGCGCTGACGAGCAATGCTGGGAATGCGAGCAGACCAAGAATTGTTGCTATGAAGATGCCCCAGACGGACAGCGGCAAACGCATCAGCGTCATGCCTTTACATCGCGCCTGCAAAACGGTGGTCACGTAGTTCAGCCCGCCCATAGTGAATGCGACGATAAACACAGCGAGCGATACAAGCATCAGTATTATGCCGCCATCGATACCGGGCGTACCTTGACTGATAGCCTGCGGCGGATACAGGGTCCATCCGGCACCCGTCGATCCTCCATCCACGAAAAAGCTCGCAACCAGGATGATGACGGACACCAAATACGTCCAATAACTGAGCATATTCAAGTATGGGAACACCATATCCCGTGAGCCGCACATTAGTGGGATCAAGTAGTTTCCGAATCCACCGAGGAATAACGCAGTCAGCAGGTAGACCACCATGATCATGCCGTGCATCGTTATGAACTGATAATAGTTCTCAGGATTAATGAAATTAAATTCGTTAGGAAACCCGAGCTGTAGGCGCATCATCACTGACAAGCCGAGTGCGATCAGGCCAACAAATATCGCTGTGAGTCCATACTGAATCGCGATGACCTTATGGTCCTGGCTCCAGATGTACTTAGTGATGAATGTTTCTGGATCGTGGTGTTCTTGCTCGTGATCACGATCTGCAAATGCAACGTAAGACATAAATTATTAGCCTATAAAGTGTTGATGTAAGCGAGGATGTCATTAATCGCTTGTTCGTCGTGTAATGTCTGACTAAACAGTCCCATCTGGTAACCGTAATAGTCCTTCTTGTGAGAGCCTCGCACGCCATCCTTCCAGTTCTGCAGCTGACGTTTCATGTACCAATCCGAAAGACCGGCTAAACGCGGTGCGTTCGTCGCTTGCACACCCATACCATCACGACCATGACAATAAGCACATACAGCGTATATATCCTGGCCGCGTTCTATGTCCCCATCAATGGTTGATAAAATTGGACTGTCAGGAAGCGTATTTATATAAGCGACTACATTGTCGACAGCGGCCTCGTTCACTAGGGTCGCGACCATGGCAGTCATCTGCCGTCCAAACATATCCTTCTCATGCGTACCACGAAGCCCCGTCTTGTAGTTCATAAGTTGGCGCTTCAGATACCAATCCGACTGGCCTGCGAGCTTGGGAGCATTCAAATCTGAGTTGCCTGCACCTTCTATGCCATGGCAAGCGGCGCAGGGGGCGTATTGCGCTGCCCCTACCACTGCATTACCTGCTGGTCTTGACATGAGTTCACTGAAAGTCGGTTGGGCCGCCAACCACGAGTCAAAGTCTTCCTGTTCATCAACAACAATAGCGCCGCGCATAGCGAAATGCCCAACGCCGCAAAGTTCTTCGCAGAGCAGTTCGAAACGACCGGTCCTGGTTGGCGTTAACCACATGAACGTGTTCATACCCGGCACCAGATCCATCTTCACGCGGAACTGTGCAACGGTAAAATTGTGCAATACATCTTTCGAGCGCAGCAAGAATTTCACAGGCCGATCAATCGGAATATGTCCCTCAGCATTGTAGACAACTACGTCATCTTGGCCATTCGGATCTTCTGGATCGATTCCAAACGGGTTTTCTTGTGAAATTCGTTCGGCGTCTACCTCACCAAGCTTGCCGTCCTCACCCGGGTAACGATAAGTCCAATGCCATTGCTGCCCCACCGCCTCTACGATATGAGCGTCCGCTGGAACGTCGACAAACTTAGCCCAGACGAATAGTCCGGGTGTCAGCATCGCAGCGATGAGGATTGAGGTCACACCGGTTAGCCAATATTCGAGTTTCTTATTTTCGGGCTCATAATTTGCTTTTGCGCCCTTTTTATAACGGTATTTTATAACGCAATACGCCATGAATAAATTTATAACGACGAAGACGAAGCCAGTAACGACGAAGGTAATGTCGATGGTTAAGTCCACCATCTCCCAGTTGGAAGCCAACTCGGTAAAAGTCCATGGACTTAGGAAGTGAAATAGAAGAGAACCGACTACGAGCAGAATCAAGACAACAGCGAAAGGCATACTTCATGGATCCTTTAGAGGGTCGTGCAATTTATGAGCCGGAGATCCTGTGAGGCGCCCCCGATATTCTTAACATTCTTCAGTTTTTGTTGTTGCTAGGTTCCGATTTTAACTGCTTATTCTCTTCTAAGTAAACAATGAGAATCCTATATAAACCGTACAAACTGAATCTGGTGAAAGAGAATAGTGGAATCAGTGTGTATTTTCCACATGTTGATTGCATTTCATTGGATTTTATTTCTGATTTTTCAGGCTAGTCAACCAGCTCACGCCGCAGGTCAAAGCCGCACCGACAGTAAATCCAGGAATCGCCTCATAAAGTCCGTAGTAATCCGCCTTGAACCAGATAAGCCAAGCAGTACTCGTCACAAACCCCCCCAGCATTCCGGACACGACGCCTTCCCAAGTGATGCGTTTATAGTAAAGAATACCAATAATGACCGGACCGAAGGCGGACCCAAGGCCAGACCAGGACGCCAGAACAAAATCGAATATGACGCGCGGCTCCTGAATGCCAAGCATAATGGCGACCGCCCCGATGATAAGCGTTACATATTTGCCATAAGTCGACAGCGTCTCCTCGTTCTTCGTCGATCCCATAATCTTTTGATATGTATCCCGAACAACCGATGACGAGGCAAGCAACAGCAATGAGTCGACTGTCGACATAATCGCCGACAAAACGACCACCAGTAGCATTCCCGAAATAACCTCAGGGAAAAGATTATTCGACAACACAGGGAATATGGTCTCCGAGTCCTCAAGGCCCGGGAACAAAGCGCGGCCCGCTACCCCGGCTGTCACAGCACCAAAAGTGAAAATCAGCGCCATTGACAAGGAAGCGACCCTGGCCTTTTTTATCTCACCATCGTCGCGCGCCGACATAAAGCGTACTAGTAGCTGCGGCACGCCGAGGAACGGCAAACCAATCGCGAGGAAGCTCACGATAGCGATCAACACCGGTTTACCACCATCTGAAACAGCAAACATATTGACGAGCGATGGGTCCTGCAATGCAAGATTGCTTTGCACTTCCCCCCAACCGCCGGATGCATAAATCGCCGCCACAGGCACAGCAATAAGGCCCAGCAGCATGAGTACACCCTGTACGACATCAGTGTAAGACACCGCCTTGTATCCGCCGACGAATGTGTAACCGATGATAAATATTGACCCCAGAATGACCCCAGTCGCGTACTCCATTCCGAGGAAGCTGCTGAACGCCTTACCCGTCGCGACCATTTGTGCCGTGACATAAGCGGTGACCATTACAAGAATAATCACGACGGCGATTCCGCGTATCAGGTGCCACTTATCCTGGAACTTCGCAGCCAAAACGTCGGGTACCGTTATCGCATCGGCTTCGTCACCAAACTGCTTTAGTCGCCTCGCGACAACCCACCACGCCGCAGCGATGCCAAGAACTTCACCAACAACGACCCAATAAGCTTGTACACCGACCGCGTATCCCATGCCCGATAAACCGAGCAGTAACCAGCCGCTCTCACCGGTCGCGTTAGTGCTAAACGCCACTACCCAGTACGGCAGCTTCTTGCCCGCCAGATAATATCCGGCCAGCGTGTGCGTCTCGCGACGACTCCAAATGGCCAGCCCTGCGAGAATAATCAGATATACGATGAGTACGATAATGGTCGTTGACATGTTTTCGTCTGCTTATTGAAAAAGCTGTTCGGCATTACCTATCGCGAGTTATTCGACCTGCGATGATCCCTACGATCATCAAGAATAATCCCATGCCAAGCAGATACTCGGGATACGTGCGTGTAATTCCGCAGTAGTAAATTCCAAAGATCGCTACGATCTGAAAAACGTTAATGAAGTTATTTTCCCGTCGGACGGCTTTCGGAAAACGAATACTCGAAACCATCAGGATCGCTAGAACAAACATCATTACCGGGAAATACAGGTGCAGTGGCAAAGAGAAAGCGATTTCTTCATGGTGAATTAAAACTAGAACGATGGAGGAAAGCAGGCCGCCGCCGGACGCGGTAATCGGAACGCCGGCAAACCAGCCCTTGGATATTTCCTCTGACGTCAGATTGAAGCGCGCAAGGCGCATTGCGCCGGCCAGTACAAAAACGGCGACTGCAACCAATAGCAACCAAAAAGAATTGGAGCCATACTCAATTCCAGCGATCTGCAGTCCCGCGTTCAGCACCAGAACTGCCGGAGCGACACCAAAAGAAACCAGGTCGGCCATGGAGTCAAATTCGGCCCCAAAATTCGAGGTCGCTTTGAGCAATCTTGCCGATACGCCGTCCAATACGTCGAGCAGGCCACACCAGACTATGATCCAGGCCGCGAGTTCGAGGTCACCTAATTGCGTCGTGACAATGGATGCGACACCAAGCAATAAACTCAGTGCCGTAAAAC
>CAJXYT010000065.1 GCA_913063505.1 uncultured Gammaproteobacteria bacterium
TTAATGATACGGCGACCACCGAGATCTACACCTCTCTATTCGTCGGCAGCGTCAGATGTGTATAAGAGACAGGGACCCATCGGACGACGAGAATGATGTCGTACGTGACAGCCCTAACACGTTTTTGGTGGACGCCACAGCAAACATTCGTGAGCTCAATCGATCACAAGGCTGGGCGCTTCCTAGTGATGGCCCAAAGACCTTGAACGGACTCATAGTCGAACTACTGGAAACAATTCCTGAGCCTTTGACCTGCCTGAAAATAGACGGCTATCCGATCGAGATCGTCGAATCCGATGACAATCGAATCCGATCTGTTCGAATCGGAATGCGTATAAAGCCAGGCTCCACATCCGAGTAGAGCGGTTTAGAACGCGTCGTCCAGTGCGTCACTGAGTCGCCGAACCCCAACGATCTGAATGCCCTTGGGAGGGTGTTTTGGCACATTACCCTGCGGGACGATGGCGCGAGTAAATCCCTGCTTCGCTGCAGCTGCGATTCGCTCAGCACCGAATCGCACAGGGCGAATTTCGCCGGCTAATCCGATTTCACCAAAACACACCAAACGCTCCGGCGCCGCACGATTCCGGAAGCTGGAAACAATCGCTAAAACGGTCGGCAAGTCGACCGCTGTTTCGTTTATTCGCAAGCCACCGACGACGTTAACAAAGACGTCCTCGTCGGTGACGGATAATGATCCGTGACGTTGTAATACGGCCAATAACAATGCTAGGCGATTTTGATCTACACCCTGGGCAAGTCGTTTCGCATAGTTGCTATTGCTGTCGGCAACCAGCGCCTGAATTTCAACCAGTAAAGGCCGACTGCCCTCCCACGCTACCGACACAACACTGCCTGGCTCGTCAACGGACTCACGCGACAAAAAAATAGCCGATGGGTTACTCACCTCGAGAAAGCCAGTCTCGGTCATGGCAAATACGCCCATTTCACTGCTGGCACCAAATCGATTTTTGACGGAGCGAATGATCGAATAGCGGCTGGCCGGATCACTTTCAAAATAGAGAACGGTGTCAACCATGTGTTCGACAACACGAGGGCCAGCGATCGCTCCTTCCTTGGTAACGTGCCCAATAATAAACACCGCAACATCATTGTTTTTTGCAAACTGAACAATCTTGCCAACGCCATCACGCAACTGAGCGACAGATCCTGGCGCAGACGTGAGTCCTTCGCTTGTCATGGTCTGCATGGAATCTATGATCAATACACGAGCCTGACATTTTCGCGCTTGAGAGAGCACGTTTTCAATCGATGTATCTGCGAGCAAGTTCATTGCAGACGCATCGAGGCCAAGACGCAGCGAGCGTTGTCCGATTTGACGCAAGGATTCTTCACCCGTCGCATAGCACACTGGGACATCCTGCATCAGATTCGCTGATGCTTGTTGTAATAGAGTGGATTTGCCAACACCTGGATCACCGCCCAGCAATACGACAGCACCGGGCACAAGGCCACCACCGAGTACTCGGTCCAACTCTTCGAATCCGGTCGCGTGCCGATAATCAATATCGTCTGGCAGATTTTCAAGAGTCGTTGCTGACACGCCAGCACTTGCCACCGGCGCAGCAATTCTCGTCTCGGTCATCGTGTTCCAGGAACCGCAGTCGGGACACTGGCCAGCCCATTTAACGCAGTGGGCGCCACACTCGGTACAAAGATAGGCAATTTTAGCCTTTGGCACGATTTTAGATTTCCGAGAAGCTGTGTATGAGTCAGAGGGAGTACGGGACTGACAATGAATCGACGAAGGCGTGAACGTAAGTCTTTACTTTATAAGTGCTTACTAGAGCTACGATCGACCCAAACAAGAATCGTACTTTGATTATTATCAAATTCACGCAAACCTATCAAAGTCAATGATAACACTGCTTACAGCGTCGGTATTACATAAAAGTGCCAACTCTATCTTATTGAGAAACGCGACACTTATTTATCCTCACCGTGATCAATTTACCGGCAACGGGCGGTTCGGAGCTGATAACGTCTAATGACTACGCATTTGGAATTGTCGTTAACAGTAAATAGCCGTATCAGTGTCTGCTTGGACTCCACCACGCGCGATACTCACCAACCTCTGTTAGGCTGGAACTTACTCACAAGGCGTGAGCTTCATTACAATCTTAAACTCAATCGAACCAACACTATGCTAAGGCTTCCATATGCAACGCGCCCTAGATAAATATTTTGACCTAACAAAAAACAGTACGACTATTGGTCGTGAAATTATCGCAGGACTCACCACATTCCTGGCGATGTCTTATATCATGGTGGTAAACCCATTAATCCTTGGCGACGCAGGCATGGATTTCGAAGCCGTGTTTGTGGCGACCTGTTGCGCGGCTGCGCTAGGCTCACTAGTTATGGGTGTATTGGCGAATTATCCCATCGGACTCGCCCCGGGGATGGGGCAAAATGCTTTCTTCACCTATGCAGTAGTAATCGGCTCAGGCCACCCATGGCAGACAGCACTTGGCGCGGTTTTCCTTTCTGGAGTGTTGTTTCTAATTATCAGCTTGCTCCCCATTAGAGCATGGCTGATCAATTCAATACCCAAAAACCTTAAATTAGGGATGACCACAGGTATCGGCTTTTTCCTTGCGTTCGTTGCGATGAAAAACGCCGGAATTATTACCGCCAATGCCTCGACTCTTATTGCCTTAGGCGATCTACTGTCTTTCCCCACATTTATGGCGCTCGGTGGTTTCTGCGCGATCACCGCATTCGCTTCCAATGGTTATCGAAGTGCGGTCATTTTGGGAGTTCTACTAATATCGCTTATTAGTTGGGGCGCTGGCGAAGCAGACTTTTTGGGCATAGTTGCCGCACCGCCGTCGGTGGCCCCCGTATTCTTTCAGCTCGACATTCGGGCAGCCCTGGACATATCCATGCTCAGCGTAATTCTGACAATGCTGTTGGTAGACGTATTTGATACCGCTGGCACCTTGGTTGGCGTAGCCACACGAGGCAATTTAATGGACGCATCGGGCAATCTACCGCGACTGAGCAAGGCTTTGCTCGCCGATTCGGGCTCTACAGCGATTGGGGCCCTGCTCGGAACCTCCTCCACCACCAGTTATATTGAGAGCGCCGCTGGCGTGGAAAGCGGAGGTCGTACTGGACTCAGCGCAGTCGTCATCGCCATCGCTTTCATTTTATCGCTAGTGCTGGCACCACTGGCCCAAAGTATTCCAAGTTACGCCGCAGCAGCAGCTTTATTATTTGTTTCCGCGTCTATGGCTCAGAGTTTGGTTGAAATTGATTGGCCCGATATTACCGAATCAACCCCAGCGATCATTACAGCGCTGATGATGCCGTTTAGCTTTTCCATCGCCGACGGTATAGGTATTGGTTTTATAAGTTATGTCTTGATTAAACTTCTAGCCGGTAGAGTGAAGGAGGTACCTTTAGCGGTGGGTTTCATAGCCTTAGTATTCGCCCTTAAGTTTACTTTTCTTTGACTCGAACACGAAAGCTGCAATAAAGCACCGCCCCTAGACCTGTTGTGACGTCATTCAACCCATAAGCCTCTAGACATCACATTGATGATCGATCTGCTGTGCTCAATATTTTCCAATGGATTTTCGCTTAGCAATACTAAGTCTGCTGCCATACCCACTTTGATTTGGCCCATAGTATCTTCTAATCCCAAGAATTTGGCAGGGGTCATTGTGGCTGAATAAATGGCCTGCCTCGTGCTCATACCGCCAGCTACCAGTAACTCCAGTTCTGTGTGCAGGCTATAGCCAGGAATGCCAAAGCCGATAGGCGCGTCAGTACCAGCGCCAATGGGTACGCCTCGCTCTAATAATCTGGCAATTAGAAATTGACTCCAATTGGCGAATGTATGATCAATGCCCAAGCTGTTGGCGTCGAGCATGGCAATACTCGCTTGCCAGTTTTCCAGCACTTTTTGTGGCAGGGCAGTTGCGGCACTTGGCCAATCTGGTCGCTCAAACGGCTTAAGCATCAATATTGTATTTAGGCGCAGGGTAGGTACCTGAATAGTATTTGTTAGCGTATCTAATACTTCATTGCAGCGCGTCTCGTCATAGGCATTAATTGCTGGAATGCGTTGGGCACTATGGAGGTCACTGCGCAATGTGTAGCCCAGCCCTTCAGTAAACCCTGTTATTGCCGCTTGTCGTTGCGTAAGCAGTTCTTGCCAGTTCGCAGCGCAGGCCAATTCAATATTGCGTAGGTGTTCCATGGAACCTGCTATTGGACCAGCTACATCCGCAGTCATCATTAGCGGGACGTGGGAAGCAATGGGCATATCAAATTCTTTTGCGGCAGCCGCAAGACTGTTATAGGTGGCGGGATCTATAAGCTCATAAATTTTTATAAAATCTGCACCCGCGATTTTGAGGGCGCTGACCGTCTTCATCGCCGATTCTGCGTTAAGAACACTCGCGCCAAGTGGTGGGCGGCTTGGGTCACCGCCGTCATAAATAACGAACTCACCATCTAATAAAGGACCAGAAAAATAGATGCGTGGCGCAGGGGTGTCTTTGAGCGCTTCACGCAGCGCAGCGAGTTTTTTTACATCGCCGCCAGTGTCTCTGACGCTGGTAACGCCGTAGCGCAGAAACAGTTCAGGCATGGTATCTGTTAATGCTTCGTCATACAGAAAATGTACGTGCATATCCCAAAGGCCAGGCATTAAAAATTGTCCGGTGGCGTCGATAATCGTGTCAGAGTCCGCAGCCTTTATTTTATCGATTGGACCAACGTAAACAATTTTATCCTCCTGTATCACCACCTGTTGCTGGGCAATTAGACCGTCTACTGGATCTACAACATTGACGTTATTGATCATGATCTTTGGCGATTCTTGTGTGTCTGGATTCTTTGCACAACCCAGCAACGCACAACACAAACCTACGGTTAGTAGCGTTTTGGTGATCAACCTCGGGTGCAAAAAGTTGTTAACCGGCGTTGGGGCTCCGCTGGTGTGTTTTGTGGGTATTTGCTCTTTCATCCTATCTACCTTATTTAGGGGCGTACGCCTTTAGGTGCGCGGGCAGGTGGCATGGCGAGTCGTTAGCTGATTATCCTTGTTTGATCTGGGCAAGGTTAGTGGACCTTCACCAATGAATGCTTCAGTAACTTGGGTAAGACGCTATTACTACCAAAGAAGTTAATGGGACTCTTCCTTTCCTGATCCTTCGGCCCTGAGCGGACGACCGTCTACGGATATCCTTCATCCGGATAATCGCCATAAGTATCAGGCACCCAGTTTTCAAACTTGGTATAGCGGCCGACGAACGTCAGTGGGAAATCACCGATAGGCCCATTTCGCTGCTTGGCAATCACGATATCTGCGATGCCCTTGCGCGGAGTATCCTGATTATAAACTTCTTCCCGATAGATAAAGAGAATGAGATCGGCATCCTGCTCGATCGCGCCAGACTCGCGCAAATCTGACATAACAGGTCGCTTGTCTGGGCGTTGCTCAACACTACGATTGAGCTGCGACAAGGCAATTACCGGGCACGACATTTCTTTCGCGAGCGCCTTAAGTCCACGTGAAACTTCCGATATCTCTGTCGCACGATTCTCTTTACTACCCGGCACCTGCATCAGTTGCAAATAGTCGACAACAATTAGTCCGAGGCCATGCTCGCGTTGCAGTCGCCGTGATCTTGCCCGAATCTCACCGGGCGATAAACTCGGCGTATCGTCGATAAAAATAGGTGCCTCGGACATCAGCTGCACCGCCGTATTGATTCGGGACCAATC
>CAJXYT010000066.1 GCA_913063505.1 uncultured Gammaproteobacteria bacterium
AGCCTTCTTGGTGGTTTTCTTCGCAACTTTTTTGGTGGTCTTCTTCGCAACTTTCTTAGTGACTTTCTTCTTATCCCCGGCTGAGAGCTTGGCAACTTTGGGCTCAGCCTCTTCCGGGGTCTCAGCTTTGACTTCTACCTTAGCTTTAGCCTTCGACTCATCCTCAGCTTGAGTGGCGACGCTTTCTTCCGTGGGGGCCGCATCTTTAACTGCCGGTGCTGCATCATCAACTGCCAGAGCTTTCTTGGCTACCGATGTCACTGCAACTTTCTTAGCCGCTTTTTTCTTGCCTGACTGCCTCTTCTTGGCGCGCGTCTTCTTTACGTTGCCGTCTTCATCAAGTTCGACGAAGTCGTCATCACCCAGCGTAATTTCAGGAAGCGACGTCTTGCCGTCGAGCACTGCATCAGCAATAGCAGCTGCATACAGCTCGATTGCACGTGTGGCATCATCGTTGCCGGGAATAACGTAGTCGACGCCTTCAGGTGAACAATTCGTATCAACAATTGCGACAACCGGAATGCCCAGTTTCCTCGCTTCGCGAAGCGCAATGTCTTCGTGGTCAACGTCCACGATAAACAGCACATCAGGAACCGTGCGCATTTCCTTGATACCGCCAAGGCTGCGCTCGAGTTTTTCCTGTTCCCGCGTGAGGCCGAGAACTTCTTTCTTGGTAAGACCTTCAAACGTGCCGTCTTCGGCCATCTGTTCAAGCGTCGTCAATCGTTTTACAGATTGTCGAATCGTCTTGTAGTTGGTCAACATACCGCCAAGCCAACGCTGACAGACAAACGGCATTTCGCAACGCTTGGCATGCATTTGCATTGCGTCGCGAGCGGCACGTTTGGTGCCAACAAAAAGGACCTTTCCGCCATCGGCGACCGTACCTTTAATAAAGGCACAGGCTTCGCGCGCAAGCGGCAAGCTCATTTCAAGGTTGATGATGTGGATCTTGTTACGTTCGCCAAAGATGTAGGGTGACATCTTCGGATTCCAGTAACGGGTCTGATGACCAAAATGCACGCCAGCCTCTAGCATCTGGCGCATGGTTACGTCTGCCATATCGATTTCTCCGGGTTAAGCCTCCGCATACCCCATCTCACAACCCTTTTTTAATTGGGCACCCAGTGAAATGTGTCGGTATACGTGTGAAGTATTTGCCCTCTAATAACAACAATTTGCTACTGGGGCGCGCGCTTTATACCATAGTGGGCTTCGTCCAACAATGAAAAATACCTCAGCATGTCAGTAACAATCAAAACACCCGAACAGCAAGAAAAAATGCGTGTCGCCGGCCGGCTCGCCGCTGACGTCCTCGATATGATTGGAGACTACGTAAAACCCGGCATCAGCACGGACGAATTAGATCGTATTTGCCATGAATATATAACTGATGTGCAGGACGCCATCCCTGCCCCGCTCAACTATAAAGGATTCCCGAAATCCATCTGCACATCTGTGAATCACGTGGTCTGCCACGGCATTCCGGGTGACAAAATCTTGAAAGCCGGAGATTCAATCAATATCGACATCACGGTGATCAAGGACGGCTTTCACGGTGATACCAGCCGCATGTTCTTCGCCGGGAAGCCCAACATCCAGGCTAAGCGATTATCAGAAATAGCCTTTGAAAGCATGTGGTTAGGCATCGAAGAGCTGGGCCACGGCAAACGCCTCGGGGATATCGGTGCGGCCATACAAAAGAATGTCGAAAAAAACCGGTTTTCTGTCGTCCGCGAGTACTGTGGGCACGGTATTGGCCAGGTATTTCACGAGGATCCTCAGGTCTTGCACTACGGCAAACGTGATACCGGTCTCGAGCTTCGCGAGGGCATGACGCTGACAGTTGAGCCGATGGTGAACGCCGGAAAAGCCAATGTTCGCCTGCTACCGGATGGCTGGACAGTCGTAACCAAGGACCATAGCCTGTCGGCTCAATGGGAGCATACCTGCCTGATCACCAAGAACGGTTTCGAGGTGCTGACGCTCGGCGCCGACCCGCAATAAGCCTATTTTCCTTATAAAACAATGATTTATGGAGAAATTCGTGGCGCGCTAGCCAAGGCCGATGAAAACCTCAAAGCACGGTTTTTAGCCGGTGAGTCCGTTGTAGGCCTGGTACACGCTCGTTCAAATGAAATTGATGAATTACTGATCAGCCTCTGGAGCGATAACGTCAAAGAGCCTGAAGCAGCGCTGGTCGCGGTCGGCGGCTATGGACGTGGCGAATTGCACCCGAGGTCGGACATCGACGTCATGGTCCTCTTACCACAGGACGCATCTACCAGCTGCAAGGAATCCCTGTCGGGCTTTATTACCTGCCTGTGGGATATCGGTCTCGAAATCGGACACAGCATGCGCAATCTAACCGAGTGCGAGCAGGAGGCGCGCACCGACCTGAGCATCGCAACGACGCTGATGGAATCGCGCTTGCTCATTGGACCGCAAAGCCTGTTCGCTGAGATGCAGCAGCTCGTCGAGTCCGAGAATATGTGGCCCTCATCGGTATTTTTCAAAGAAAAGAAAAAAGAACAGATTCGCCGTCATCACAGCTATCACGATACTGCCTATAACCTCGAGCCCAACATAAAAGGCAGCCCCGGTGGCCTGCGTGACATTCAGCTGATCGGATGGGTGGCCAAACGGCATTTCGGCGCATCGACCTTAGCTGAATTGGTCGATCACGAGTTTCTGACGCCAGGTCAGCTACAACGCCTGCAGGACAGTGAACAATTTCTTTGGCGTATTCGATTCGCCCTGCACACTATTACGGGCCGCCGCGAAGATCGATTGTTGTTCGATTATCAAACGCACCTCGCAGAAATGCTTGGGTATGAGGACGCGACCTATACTTTGGCAGTCGAGCAGCTCATGCAGCGCTACTACCGCACTGTCATGGAGTTGAGTCGTCTCAATGAAATGCTATTGCAGCAATTCGAAGAAGTCATCCTTATGGACCCGACTGCAACGGCGGAACCCCTCAATGAGCGTTTTCAGGTTAAGAACGGCTTCCTTCAAACCATCGACGAGAATACTTTTCAGCGCGAACCTTCTGCTCTACTCGAACTTTTCTTGTTACTCCAAGACAATCCCGAGCTGCGCGGTGTCAGCGCCTATACGATTGGCTCGGTCAAACGTCACCTGCACCTGATCGACGACGAATTTCGACAAAATCCGCGCAATCACCGGCTGTTCCTGAATATTCTCCGCGCCTCAGAAGGCATTACGCACGAACTACGTCGCATGAACCTGTATGGCGTGCTCGGACTCTATATACCGTCCTTCGGTCGAATCGTCGGGCGCATGCAATACGATTTGTTTCACGCTTATACAGTCGACGAACACACGCTATTTTTGGTCGGTAATTTACGACGCTTCGCTTTACAGCGATTTAACGACGAGTTTCCACACTGTAGCGAAATCATGCAATCACTGGAGAAACCGGAACTTGCGTATCTGGGAGGGCTATTTCATGACATAGCCAAAGGGCGTGGTGGGGATCATTCTGAGCTGGGTGCGGTGGATGCTGAAGCGTTTTGCCTTGAACACGGGATCGGTAAGCCTGAGGCTCGCTTGGTCGCGTGGCTGGTTAGACATCACCTGATTCTTTCGTCAACGGCCCAGAAAAAGGACCTTGGCGACCCCAACGTCATCAACGAGTTCGCCGAAATCATCGGTGATCAAACACGCCTCGATTATCTTTACCTCCTTACCATCGCAGACATCCGCGCTACTAATCCAAAACTTTGGAATTCCTGGAAAGCGCAACTGTTTCACGATCTTTACGAATTGACCAAGCGTGTGTTTATTCGCGGTCTTGAGAATCCGCTCGACGGAACGCAGCTTGTCATCGAAAAACAAGAAAAAGCCCGAGCCTACCTCGCCGCAGCCGCGGTGGATGATTCCTGCATCGAGGTCGTGTGGAAACTGTTTGACGACAATTACTTCCTGCGTTATCGGAGCTCCGAGGTTGCCTGGCACACTGAGTGGTTGGCGGACTCTGATACTAAGAACCCTGCTGGGTTGATCGATGTCCGTCAGCGTCGAACAGGGGACGGTGTCGAAGCGGTCTTACTAACCAACCAGAGAAACCGAACCTTTGCCCATGTCACTGCGATGCTGGATGAGTTAGGCATGAATATTATGGACGCGCGAATCGTGCCTTTAGCGAACAACAGAAGTATTGATACCTATATATTTATGGAGTCTGACGAACGCGTCGATATTGACGAGTATCGGATAAACGAGATTCAACGTTCGTTGACGCGTATCCTCTCGCTTGGTGATGAAAAGGCCCTCACGGTAACTCGCACTATAACGCGTCAGGCGCGCATGTTTAATACTCCAACTCGGGTAGACTTCGACTCGACGACTTTAGGCGGCCAGACTGTTTTCGAGCTAGTTACAGCGGATAGACCCGGACTGTTGAGCAGGATCGGAACTGTATTTATGGATCAGGGGATCAACATCGCCTCAGCTAAAATCATGACAATCGGGGAGCGAGCCGAAGACGTTTTCTACATTAGCGATCTATCAGGCAATCCACTGACTGAGATTATGAAGAGTGAACTTGTAGAAGCCATACTGGCAAAACTGGTTGATTGATAGACAAGCGGAAGAAATTCGAATGCAAAAACTGGAAAATATAATTGAAGACGCTTTTGAGAGTCGATCTCAGGGCTTTGAAGACAGAGAGAAAATTAGCGAAGCCGTGCAAACGGCTATCGCACTCCTCGACTCCGGGCAGGTACGTGTTGCGGAAAAAAGAGGCTCTGACTGGCATGTTAATCAATGGCTAAAGAAAGCTGTATTACTCAGCTTCGCCCTCAGCGACAACAAGGTCATCGAAGGCAGTCATAGTCGTTTTTACGACAAAGTTCCACTGAAGTATGCGGACTACACAGAAGATCAGTTCGCTGCGGACGGCGTTCGGGTCGTACCGGATGCAATTGTTCGGCGCGGCGCCTATGTGGCCCCAAACGTTGTGTTGATGCCGAGCTATACAAATATTGGCGCCTATGTTGACAGCGGAACGATGGTTGATACATGGGCAACCGTTGGTAGTTGCGCGCAGATCGGCAAGAATGTGCACCTGTCTGGCGGTGTTGGGATAGGCGGTGTTCTAGAGCCCGTGCAAGCCGGACCGACGATCATTGAAGACGACTGCTTTATCGGCGCCCGCTCCGAAGTTGTGGAAGGTGTGATAGTCGAAAAAGGCTCAGTAATTTCGATGGGCGTCTACCTTGGGCAAAGTACACGAATATACGATCGTAAAACTGAAGAGGTTTCCTATGGTCGAATTCCTGCCGGCTCGGTCGTCGTTGCGGGCAACTTGCCGTCTGCAGACGGCAAGTACTCATTGTATTGCGCGGTGATTGTGAAAAGAGTTGACGCCAAGACCCGAGCGAAAACTGGACTGAATGATCTGCTCAGAAATTTGGACTAAAAGAACATGCTGACCGTATTTGGAATCAAGAACTGCGATACCTGCCAAAAAGCGCGCAAATACTTCGCGGAAAACGACATCGAATTTCGCTTTCATGACCTGCGTGATGATGGATTG
>CAJXYT010000067.1 GCA_913063505.1 uncultured Gammaproteobacteria bacterium
CCGAAGCACTGGTCAAATCAGGCGCAACGGCTATCGCTTACGAGACGGTTACCGCTAAGGACGGATCATTGCCATTGCTGACACCGATGTCGGAAGTGGCTGGACGCTTGTCAATTCAGTGCGGCGCATTTGCACTTCACAAGGTAAACGGCGGTTGCGGAAAATTGCTTGGCGGCGTGCCGGGCGTTGCTCCAGCGAAGGTTCTCGTCATTGGTGGCGGCGTATCGGGTGCGAACGCAGCTGACATGGCTGTCGGCCTTGGTGCCGATGTAACAATTCTCGATCGCTCCCTGCCGCGTTTGCGACAGTTGAATGATATCTGGGGCGGCCGTGTAAACACCGTCTACTCGACAGGCCATGCGATAGACGAGCTCGTCATAGATGCAGACCTGGTCATCGGTGCTGTACTGGTAGCGGGTGCTACTGCACCCAAACTCGTAACAGCCGATCACATTAAGAAGATGCGTCCCGGTTCGGTCGTAGTCGATATATCAATCGATCAAGGCGGTTGCTTCGAAACAAGTCACGCGACTACGCACGCTGATCCGACCTACGTCGTTGACGAAGTAGTGCATTACTGTGTTGCGAATATGCCCGGTGCCGTGCCGCGCACGAGTACCTACGCATTGACCAACGCAACGCTGCCGTTTGTTAAATCACTGGCCAACCTGGGCTGGAAGGAAGCGCTAACGCGTGACCCACATCTGGCGAATGGTTTGAACGTTTGCTCAGGGCGAATAAACCACGAGGTTGTTGCCCGTGACCTCGGCTATGATTATCAGTCGGCCGCGGATGCCCTGAAGGCTGTCTGATCGCCGACATCCCCAATCGAAGACGGGAGCAGTCCTGTACGTCCTAGATAATCGACAAAATCAAATATTCAGGGATAGGGAAGGTCGCTCTACGCGAATGACTGGCTCTTCGTCACCTGCATCGATCGTCCGCGCACATTTGTGACCGGCATATACGGCATGCGCAATCGTTCCCGGCGCACGACAGTCACCAATGCCCACGACAGACTTGATGCCTGCATTTTCGATATGCTCAGACCTTTCGTTGAGCTCATTGAGTAGGCTGTCATTTCCGGTTCTATGTCCTACAACAACCAGTGATTCGCAGTCTATTTCACTCACTTTTCCACTTCGATAGACGCTACTGAGTTGAATGGCGCCATTATTGAACCCAGTAATGCGTTTTTCCAATTCAATGTGAATATCGAGATCGAGCATTCTATTTCGAATGTCGTGCAGTTCGTTATTCATGAACGTCCAGGCAGATACGGCGTTCGCGGGTGTTACTATCGTGACTTCATTGCCACGTCGGCGTAGCACCTCTGCCAGACAGTTGCCCATGTAGTAGTGGTCAAAGTCGTAAATGACAACGGGACCCTTTACGTCGGCCCCTGATAACACCTCATCAGGGGTAAATACATTGCCCTCGAATTTTTTGACCGGAAATCCATCCGCATTGATCAGCTCACGCATCCAATAAGCCCCTGTCGCGATCACGACATGATCACAACCAAAATCAATGACCTCCTGCGCTGACAATTGACTGCATCGATAAACGTCGACATTGCCCATCTTTTTAATCAAATTAGTTCGGTAGTCGCGCACGCGCGCCCATGTTGAGAGGTCGGGCAACTGTGATTCGATGGTCACCCGACCGCCCAGTTCCTCGCGTGCTTCGGCAACCGTAACAGCAAAGCCACGCTGGCCCAGTGCCCGCGCGCATTCGAGGCCGGCCGGGCCGGCGCCAACGATGAGTACGCTGGTGTCTGGGTCACCTACCGGAATTCTTTCTGGGTGCCAGCCACGCCGCCATTCCTCTCCCATGGTCGGATTTTGCGTGCATCGGATTGGCACGCTATCGTGAAATCCGGATACGCATATGTTGCAGCCGATGCACTCGCGAATTTCGTCTTCTCGACCTTCATTAATTTTATTCGGCAAAAATGGATCCGCAATTGACGGTCTCGCGGCACCGATTAAGTCGAGTACGCCGCGCTTAATTTGACTGACCATGTCATCGGGTGACGTAAAGCGACCAACGCCAACCACCGGTTTCGACGTTAATTTTTTCGCAAAGCTATTCCACGCTTCTTGTGCGCCTTGTTCGGAAAATCGAGCTGACGCCGTTTCGACAGTCCAACTCGAGGACTTGATATCCCAAAGGTCAGGGACATCCGCCAGCATTGAAACAATTTCGTGCGCTTCTGATTCCATATGCTCGCCTGGAATCTTTAACAAGGCATCGGAGCTAAAACGCAGGGCAATTCCGCAACTGTCGTGTGTGGCTTCTTTCATCTCCTCGATGATTTCACGCATGAGTCTGACTCGATTTTCTAAGCTGCCGCCATATTCATCCTTCCGTTTGTTCATCCACGGCAACAGAAACTGATAGGGCCCGAAACCCATGCCAGCATAAATGTAGAGAATGTCAAAACCGGCCGATTTAGCGCGCTTGGCGGCGTCGACATGCCAGCGGCGAAATTCACGAATATCGCTGGCATCCATCGGGCGGGATTTCGTCAGACTGATCCAGCCGGGGTACGAAAAATCAGATGAAACGCCCGACGCGGACACCGGTGTTGCTCGTGTTAACCGATTGGCGCTACCACTACCTCCGTGCCAGAGTTCAACGCCGGCTAATGCGCCGTGCTTGTGTACTGCGTCAACCATGAGGGAGTGAACTTTGATGTCTTCGTCGTCCCAGAGTCGACAGTAGGGCAGAGGTGCAGCATCTGAAGTTGGGTGAATTGAGCAATAACCTGTGTTGACGACACCCCAGCCGCCTTCCGCGCGTACTTCTCGCATCGCCGCTCGCGTGTGTGGCATCTGCTGGCCAGTGCCGATTGCGTGTGGGGTTTGATAAAATCGATTTGGTGCAGTGACAGGCCCAATTTTGACGGGCTCAAAAAGAATGTCATAACGTGGGTTTCTACTCATGAGGGCTGAATCTCTGTTGTTGAGTACTGTCGCTACAATCAGATGCAGAATGTATTATTTCATGCGTCGTTGGCACGCATAACTGCTTATCGTGAAACGTTTGTAGGTTTACGCTTGCTTAAATTATTCTTTCAAAATTATATGAAATTACTTTTTCTCATAATCAAATATTCAGGGAGCGAGTAGCCGGCGTTTCCAGACCTTTTTCCCTTAACCAGTTAGGGTTAAAGAGACGAGACTGGTAACGCGAACCGCTGTCGCACAAGATAGTGACAATTGTATGGTTGGGACCCAACTCCGTGGCAACGCGAACGGCGGCGGCAACATTGATCCCGGACGAGCTGCCGAGAAAAAGACCTTCCTCGTAGAGCAGGCGATAAACCATATCCACGCATTCCTGATCAGGAATCATCTCGGCATCGTCGATCGAAGCTCCTGCGAGGTTCGCGGTGATCCTGCTGCTGCCAATGCCCTCACTGATGGAACCGCCGCCGACTACTTTGACTTCACCATGCTTCACGTAGTGCCAGGTCGCTGTACCTGTTGGGTCTGCCAGCACAGTAAGCACTTTCGGATTTTTTGATTTGAGGAATGTGGACGTGCCAGCAATTGTGCCCCCGGTCCCTGAAGCCGAGACGAACGCATCGATAGTGCCTTCGGTATCACGCCATATTTCGGGTCCAGTCGTTTGAAGGTGTATCTCCCGGTTCGCGAGATTGTCGAACTGATTCGCCCATATAGTGTTATCCATTTCATTTGCCAGACGGCCAGCGATCTTTTGAAAATTGTTTGGGTCTTTGTACGGTACGGCAGGAACCGGCCGCACTTCCGCGCCGAGTGCCCGCAGCAAGTCGAGTTTCTCTGGTGACTGGGTTTCGGGGATTACAATAATGCAACGATAGCCCCGCGCGTTGCAGACGTGAGCAAGACCGATGCCAGTGTTGCCTGCGGTTCCCTCGACTACAGTGCCACCCGGACCAAGGTCACCACTAGCCTCCGCGGCGAGAACAATAGCTTTGGCCGCTCTATCTTTGACCGAGCCACTGGGGTTCAGAAACTCGGCCTTGCCGAAGATTTCGCATCCGGTCTCCTCGCTTATGCCCTTCAAGCGAATCAAAGGCGTGTTGCCAACCGAACCCATAAAGCCATCTTTGTAATTCATCAGTGTTAACTTTCCATCTCATGTAGGTGTGTTTGCCATAGCTATTGTTTAAACCTCAGACCCATCAAAAAACATAAGGCTTCGGTGGGTATATATCTTTGCGAACCAGGAAGTCCACGAAATCATCTCCCTTTATTGTGAAATGATGGGTAGGCTCGTTACAGGTCAGACCACCCACTGTGTGGCTCAAATCGCTCTCCATGGACTCTTGCGAGTTCGTTTAAGCGCATGACGATGGCTGTAGTGCCACGCTCTTTGGCGTAATTCAGTGGGCCGCCTAGAAACGGTGCAAACCCAGTGCTAAAAATGATGCCTGCGTCGAGAAGGTCCGCATCACTTACGACCTGCTCATGCAGGCAAGCAACGGCCTCATTAACCATCGCCAGCATCAGACGATCTGTGATATCGCTTGGGACGTCATTGCTCGCAGGAGTTGGTTTGATGGCTTTTCCGTTCTCCCAGCAGTAATAACCCTGTCCAGATTTGCGACCCAAGAGACCGTCGTCGACCATGCCTTGGAGGACAGAAGAGGTTGGCCGGCCCAAGGCTTCCCCAAGAACCTTCGAAACGTTCAGGGCAACATCAAGGCCGACGCTATCCGCGAGCTCAACGGGTCCGATTGGCATGCCAAATGCCACTGCGGCGTTATCGATGCTCGCCAATGGAACACCTTCTTCGGCCAAATGCATGGCTTCATTCATATACGGTGCTAGGATCCGATTCGCAGCAAATCCGGGTGAACTACTGCATTCCAACGGCAGCTTGCCGATACCCTTAGTGAATGCGAAACCGAGGTCCAACACGCTTTGCTCTGTATCGTCACATCGAATAACTTCGACCAACGGTAATATCGCTACTGGGTTAAAGAAATGTAAGCCGATGAATCGCTGCGGTTCACGCAACGATGTCCGAAGATCCTCAAGTCGAAGACTCGACGTATTGGTTGCCAACAATGCGCCCGGTTTCATCTTTGCCTGTAAGTCTTCGTAAAGAGATTGCTTCGCTGCGAGATTTTCGTAAATAGCCTCAATGATCAGGTCGGCTTTAGCTGCACCCACTCCCTCAACATCGGACCGCAGTCGATC
>CAJXYT010000068.1 GCA_913063505.1 uncultured Gammaproteobacteria bacterium
GATTCTTACAGCGACAGAAAATGGCTATGGCAAACGAACTCCGATCGACGATTTCCCAGTCCAGGGGCGGGGCGGACAGGGTGTGATTGCGATCCAGACGACCGATAGAAACGGAAAGACGGTTGGAGCATTGCAAGTCGCGGACGACGACGAAGTCATGCTCATTAGTTCGAACGGAACGCTAGTTCGCACCGGCGTTGATGACATATCGATCATGGGGCGCAACACTCAGGGTGTTCGACTCATTCGTGTCGGAAAAGATCAGCGCTTAGTTGGACTCGCACGAATCGAAGCTATCGAGGATGATGAAGAAGGCGAGTAGCGCACCAAACTGGTGCAAATTATGCAGTAATGGGCCGACAATATTTTTCTATTAGGTAGTGCATTTGTGTTAGCAAACCGTGACAATACGTGCCCTACGAACCTCTCTTCAGGACCATTGCGACATGTCTCGCGTCTACAATTTTAGTGCCGGACCGGCAGCACTTCCTCTTCAAGTGCTGGAACAAATTCACTCCGAAATTTTTGACTGGCAGGGCATTGGCATGTCGGTTATGGAGGCCAGCCACCGCGGTAAGCAATTTGTCGAATTGGCCGAACGGGCAGAGTCTAATCTTCGCGATCTACTTGCGGTGCCCGATGACTATAGTGTTATTTTTCCACAGGGCGGTGCGACCATGCAGATGGCAATGGCGCCCCTGAATTTGACAGCTCCTGGCGATACCGCTGACTACATCGTGACGGGAAGTTGGGGCAAGAAGGCCGCGGGTGAAGCAGCCAAATTTTGCACTTCAAACGTAGTCGCCGATTCGTCCGACAAGAACTTCACTTATATAGCGGATGAGTCAACCTGGTCTCGCAGTGATAATGCGGCGTATCTTCATTACACCCCCAACGAAACGATTGCTGGTGTAGAGTTTCACTTCGTACCAAGTGGTGATGCGCCTCTCGTCGCAGACATGTCGAGCAATATCCTTTCGCGACCGATCGATGTTAGCCGCTTTGGTGTGATCTACGCGGGCGCACAGAAAAACATCGGTCCAGCCGGGATTACGTTGGTCATTATTAAGAACGAGTTGCTGGATAGAGCTCGAGCCAACACTCCGCATCTAATGACCTGGAAATCTTATGCGGAATCGGATTCAATGACCAATACACCGCCAACGTTTGCGTGGTATGTCGCTGATATCGTCTTTCAGTGGCTGATAGAACAAGGTGGTGTCGAGGCGATGGCTGCTGTGAATCAACGGAAGGCAATGAAGCTTTACGCCGCGATTGACAGTTCTGACTTTTATTCGAACCCGGTTGCTAAAGATTGCCGGTCTTGGATGAACGTACCTTTCATCCTCGCTGATGCCAGGCTTGATGTAGCGTTTCTCGAGCAGAGTCACGCGGCAGGTTTAACCAATTTAAAAGGGCACCGTTCGGTCGGTGGTATGCGTGCCTCGATTTACAATGCTGTCAGCGAAGAAGCTGTAGATGCATTAATCACATTCATGGCCGAGTTCGAAAGGACTGAGGCGTAAGGTCTGCCCTACAGCAGCCTAGAGAGAGTAAATTAGAATGTTCAAAGTACTAACCCTTAACAACATCGCTATCGAAGGCCTACGTCGATTACCTCGAAGTCGATATGAAGTTGCTTCGGAAGTGACTCACCCGGATGCGATATTGCTGCGCTCGTACAAAATGCACGATATGGATATTCCAGCCTCAGTATCGGCTATTGGTCGCGCTGGCGCTGGCACGAATAATATTCCGGTCGATGAGATGAGCGCACGCGGCGTCCCTGTATTCAACACGCCGGGCGCCAACGCCAACGCGGTTAAGGAGCTGACGATTGCCGGGATGTTGATTGGTGCTCGCAATCTTTGCCGAGCGAGCGAGTATGTTGCAGCGCTTGAAGAAACAGGTGATGCGCTGAATAAGGTCGTTGAGGCAGGTAAGAAGCAGTTCGTCGGATTCGAGTTGCCGGGTAAGACATTAGGCGTCATTGGTCTGGGTGCGATCGGAGTTGAAGTTGCGAATGCAGCTTTGTCTCTCGGAATGAAAGTAGTGGGATTTGATCCTGCCATTACCGTTCAAAGCGCGTGGCAGCTTTCATCCGGCGTCGAGCACGCTGACACGCTCGATCAGTTGTTTCAGCACGCCGATTTCGTGACGTTGCATGTACCTCTTATGGAGGCGACTCGTAACATAGTGAACGCCGACCGCCTTCAATTGATGAAGGATGGCGCTGTGCTGGTGAATTTCGCCAGGGGTGGAATCGTAGACGATGCGGCGGCGATCGCGGCGCTTGATAGTGGCAAGCTGCATTCATTTGTTACCGATTTCCCGACTCCAGAGCTCATAAAACATCCAAAGGCCGTCGCACTGCCACACTTGGGTGCATCGACCGTGGAGGCCGAGGAAAACTGCGCAATCATGGTTGCCGAGAACGTCAAAGATTACCTTGAAAATGGCAATATCCGGTTTTCTGTCAATTTTCCGGAAGCTCGGTTGCCACGCCTCGACGCGTGGCGGATTACGCTGGCCAATGCGAATGTTCCAAACATGGTTGGTCAGATGTCTACCTGTATCGCAAATGCAGGCCTGAATATCGAGGACCTCCTGAACAAGTCCGTCGGTGAATTCGCGTACACCATAGTGGATGTAAACGATGAGCCATCACCAGAGTTGCTAGAGCAAATTGGCTCTATTAAAGGTGTGTTGGCGTTGCGAAATCTCGGTAAGCCTGTATAACCTCACGTTTCCATTAGGTTTTCGGATTAAATACGGCATGGCCGGTTTGGGTAAAGACATGAACTCCCTCGATCTCGCAGAGATTCGCAAGCACATTAACGATATTGATAAGCGGCTTCAATCGCTTATCAGTGAACGTGCAACTATTGCTCAACAGGTCGGTGTAGCGAAGGGTGAACTCGGTGCGGCGGTCGATTACTACCGTCCGGAGCGTGAGGCGGAAGTATTGCGCTCTGTGTTGGAACGAAACGATGGGCCGATGCGCGACGAAGAAATGTTGCGCTTGTTCCGTGAGATCATGTCCGCGTGTCTTGCCCAGCAGGAGCCACTGAAGATCGGCTTTCTTGGTCCGGAAGGCACATTCACCCAGACGGCGGTATTCAAGCACTTCGGTCATTCGGTGCGCGTATTACCGTTTCATACGATCGATGAGATTTTTCAGGAAGTCGAATGCGGTACCGCCGATTTTGGTGTGGTCCCGATTGAAAACTCGACTGAGGGGTCTGTTAACAATACGCTCGATATGTTTCTGACATCGCCACTCAAGATAGCTGGTGAAATTGAGCTCAAAATTGAACAGCACCTCATGAGCAAGATGCAAAGCCTCGACAAGATTGAGCGCATATGTGCTCACGAACAGTCGCTGGCTCAGTGCCGAGGCTGGCTGCGTGAGTATCTCCCGCACGTTGAACTCATTGGTATGTCCAGCAACGCAGCAGGTGCCCGACGAGCGCGAGACGAAGAAGGTACAGCGGCGATCGGTCCTGAAGTTGCCGCAGACGTCTATGAATTGCACATCATGGTCAACAATATCGAGGACCGTCCGGATAATGCGACGCGATTTCTGGTCGTGGGTCGTACCTTGCTGGCGCCGAGTGGCAGCGATAAAACGACCATCCTGTTCTCGACGAGCGATACGGTGGGAGGTGCAGGTGTGCTGCACAATTTGCTTCAGCCTTTGGCGGAGCAGGGTGTCATTATGACTCGCATTGAGTCCCGTCCATCGCAGCGAAAGAAATGGGACTATGTTTTCTTCATCGATATTGAGGGCCATTCTGAGGAAGCGCCGATCTCGGATGCATTGGCGAAGCTCGAGGCCAATAGCTCATTATTCCGAGTGTTGGGCGCGTATCCGAAGGCAATCGGCTGACGGACGTCTCATATGCATTTTCAGGTAAATCCATCAAAAGTCTCTGACGCTTCGGTCACTGTCCCGGGTGACAAGTCGGTTTCGCACCGAGCGCTAATGCTTGGCAGTATCGCGACCGGTCGAACTGAGATTAAGGGGTTCCTCACTGGTGAGGATTGCCTCGCCACTATGGCTGCGATGCAGTCACTTGGCGTTGAGATTAAGCAGCCGAGCGCGACCGAAATATCGATCCAAGGTGTCGGCCTGCATGGCTTGCAAGCGCCAACTGCAGATCTTGATCTTGGTAATTCTGGCACTGCTATGCGATTGATCGCTGGACTGCTAGCGGGACAGAAATTCTCTAGCGTTCTGACTGGAGACGAGTCGTTATCTGGAAGGCCGATGAGTCGAATCATAACGCCGTTAAAACTGATGGGCGCCAATATCGAAAGCGACTGCGATGGAACACCACCATTACAGATTTCTGGCGGCCTGCAGTTACATGGCATTCATTACGACCTTCCTATGGCCAGCGCGCAGGTCAAGTCTGCTGTACTACTGGCTGGCTTGTACTCGAGCGGCGTGACGAGCGTAACGGAACCGGCGATGACGAGAGATCATACGGAAAGAATGCTTGGTTCAATGGGTGTTACGGTTTCGAAGTCGGACGGTAAGATATCCCTACAAGGCGGACAGCAACTTCAGGGCTGCCCTGTGAATGTGCCAGCCGATCTCTCCTCAGCGTCATTTGTAATGTTGGCGGCTTTGCTGGCTGAGAAAGCCGACGTGTTAATCACGAATGTTGGTGTCAACCCAACCCGAACGGGTGTCATCGAAATCCTACAGGGAATGGGAGGCGACATCACTCTCGTCAATATGCAGTTGCTGGGTGGAGAGCCTGTCGCTGATATTCGAGTGCGATCATCCCAACTGAGTGGTGGTGATGTGGACCCGGCATTAGTCTCATTGGCTATCGACGAGTTCCCGGTTCTTTTCGTAGCGGCCGCTGCGGCAACGGGCAAGACAGTTTTTTCGGGTATCGCTGAACTTCGCGTCAAAGAAAGCGATCGAATTGCCGCAATGTCGGAAGGCCTTC
>CAJXYT010000069.1 GCA_913063505.1 uncultured Gammaproteobacteria bacterium
GGATAAATCTCAGTTCGATAACATTCGGTCATACTTTCGTCGAACAAAACAGCAACGTATTCCGGCGTAACACTCTCCATGAAATCACCGATGAAGCGACAAAATCCATACAACGCATTCACAGGATTGCCATTGTCATCAACCATGTCATCTGGCACCGAGTAGTACGCCCGGAAGACATACACGCTGGCATCAATTAGATATTGCATGGGACAACAGCAAGATCGTGCAATGAGTGCGAATTTCGCTTCACACCCTCAATCATGAAAAAGCACCTCAACGATCTCTTCTCCATTGGAAAGATGATCGCTGAGTCGCGCATGCAATGGACTCGATCTCGGGATATGTGCCAGCAGGTATTGCATTTGGTCAACGAGAACTCGCCGTCCCTTGAGGTAAATATATTCCGCGTAATTTGGCGTAAACGGCACAGCGATCAACTCCATCACAGCCTGTTCCGGGGTTCGTCCGCCCTTATAGTTATTGCAACGGCGGCAAGCGGTAGCGACATTACTCCAACGATCGTGGCCACCCTGTGAGACGGGTGTAATGTGGTCCCGCGTCAGGTCTCTTGTCATGTATCGGTTACCGCAGTAGAGACATAAGTTTGCGTCACGCTTGAAAAGCGTTCGATTATTCAACGGCGGTACGTATTGATCTCGGTTTCGAGACAAGCTCTGACTGGTGCCATGCGTTGCGATGATGGAATTAACATCGACCCGACTACGCCGGCCATCGAACGAACTATGTCCACCGAAAACTGTGTAGAGAAGCGTACCGCAGTCGTACGCTACCTGCTCAGAGTGGTAAAGGCGCACCGCGTCGCGGTAATCAATCCACTCCAAAGGCATACCAGCAACATCGGTCCTTAAAACCTGTTGCGAAATATCGGATGCGATTCCAGCGAGCATATCCGCCCCTCTTAGGATGATTCCGATTATGCCAACTTTAGAGAACCTTCAACACCTCATCGAGAGTTTCTTTCGCATCACCAAACAACATTCGCGTGTTGTCTTTGAAGAAAAGCGGGTTTTGCACTCCTGCGTAACCGGTTGCCATGCTGCGCTTGAGGACAATCGACGCCTTACCCTTCCAACACTCAAGCACCGGCATTCCGGCGATCGGACTATCAGGATCAGTCAATGCTGACGGATTCACGATGTCATTTGCGCCGATTACGATCGACACATCGACTTCTGGAAAATTTGCATTGATCTCGTCCATCTCAAAAACGATGTCATACGGTACTTTGGCTTCTGCCAACAAGACATTCATATGCCCTGGCATGCGTCCGGCGACCGGGTGAATTCCAAATCGAACATTGATCTTCTTCGCTCGCAGCGCCTTCGTGATTTCATACACCGTGTGCTGGGCCTGAGCCACGGCCATACCGTAACCCGGAATGATCATGACCTCTTTCGCGCCCGCCAGCAGCGCGGCAGTTTCGTGCGCGTCGATGGGGGCGACTTCGCCCTGATCTTCGTCGCTGTCGCTGCTGGCTGAAGTGCCGCCGCTCGTTCCGAATCCGCCTGCAATAACAGCAATGAACTTTCGATTCATCGCCCGGCACATGATGTAACTTAAGATCGCACCACTTGAACCCACCAGAGCGCCTGTAACAATTAACAGATCGTTACCCAACATGAATCCCGTCGCAGCGGCAGCCCAACCGGAGTAGCTATTAAGCATTGAGACGACAACCGGCATGTCAGCACCGCCAATCGCCATCACCATGTGGATACCAAATAGCAGCGCGATCACTGTCATAATGATCAAGGGTTCCATACCGCTGCCTATTGCAGACTGCAGGACGAACTCACGTCCGAACCAGATCGCTCCGAGCAAGAGACCCAGATTAAAGAAATGGCGTCCCGGCAATGTAAGGGGCTTGCCGCCGATACGGCCGGACAATTTACCGAACGCGATAACTGAGCCCGAAAACGTAACAGCACCGATCAAGACGCCGAGATACGTCTCTATATCGTGGATCGTCAGCTCAACACCGGAAAAGTGCGAGAGCCTTCCGGGATCCATGAAGCTCGCGTAGCCAACTGCAACCGCAGCCGCGCCGACCAGGCTGTGCAGGACTGCTACCAGCTCCGGCATCTGCGTCATTTGCACGCGACGGGCTAGAATGACGCCGATACTTCCGCCAATGAGCAGCGCAACAAGCAGTATTTCGTAATGTCGCTCTACAACACCGAGGATCGTCGCCAACAGCGCGATCGTCATACCGATAATGCCGTACCAGTTGCCGCGTCGTGCAGTTTCCTGGTTAGACAAGCCGCCCAGCGCGAGAATAAAAAGAATGGTCGCAATGATGTACGACACCGTAACTATGCCTTGACTCATCATCTCAACCTCACCTACGGAACATTTCGAGCATACGGTGCGTGACAGCGAAGCCACCCGCAATGTTGATACTCGTTAAAAGAACGGTTGCCGCAGCAATCCACATAATCGTCGCGTTGGTTGCGCTGATTTGTAACAAAGCGCCAATCACGATAATGCTCGATATCGCATTCGTCACGCTCATCAAGGGCGTGTGCAGCGCGGGCGAGACATTCCAGATCACCATGTAGCCGACGAAACAAGACAGAACGAATACTGTGAAATGTGCCATGAAAGATTCCGGTGCGACCGCACCGAGTCCCAGTAATACCAGACCACCAACAATCATGCCGATGACCGGACCCATAACTGATGGCTTTTCTTTAACGACGACCAGTGTTGGGGCCGGCTCGGCCTTCTTTGGTGCTGCCGAGAGTTTCGGTGCAGGCGGCGGATAGGTTGTCTCGCCGTCCTTGCAGACTGTCGCGCCTCGAACGACCTCATCGTCGAAACTGTTAACGATATTGCCATCCTTCTCCGGCGTCATGTCAGTCAACAAATGCCGCAAATTGGTCGCGTACAATTGGCTGGACTGTGCGGCCATCCGGCTCGGTAAGTCGGTGTAGCCAATAATCGAAACACCGTTTTCTGTCTTAACAACCTTGTCCGCTTCAGTTAGCTCGCAGTTACCGCCTTGTTCTGCTGCAAGGTCAACGATAACGCTACCGTCTTTCATTGAGTGCACCATGTCGGCCATGATCAATTTCGGAGCGGGTCGTCCCGGGATCAACGCCGTTGTAATGATGATATCGACTTCTTTGGCCTGCTCACGAAACAACGCCATCTCGGCGTCGATGAATTCCTTACTCATTGTTTTGGCGTAACCGCCTTCACCCGAGCCGCCTTCATCGTCTTCGAAATCGAGCATCAGGAAATCGGCATCCATACTCTCGACCTGCTCTTTTACTTCTGGCCGGGTATCGAATGCACGAACAATCGCGCCCATGCTTTTGGCCGCACCGATGGCAGCAAGACCAGCAACACCGGCTCCAATAACCATGACTATGGCGGGCGGTACTTTGCCGGCGGCCGTTATTTGCCCAGTAAAGAATCGCCCGAAATGCTGTGCTGCTTCAACAATCGCGCGATAGCCGGCGATATTGGCCATTGAGCTCAGTGCATCCATTTTCTGCGCGCGCGATATCCGCGGCACACTGTCCATTGCCATCGCAGTAACGCCACGATCAGTCAATTCTTTCACGAGCTCAGGATTTTGCGCAGGCCAGAGGAAACTGATCAAGGTTTGACCGGCGGATAATTTTTCTGTCTCGCCGTTTTCGGGTGCCCGAACTTTGAGGATTATTTGGGATTTCGACCAAATATTATCTGCCGTCGTAATTTCGCAACCAGCCGCTTTATAGGAATTATCTGAATAATTCGCTGCCGCGCCTACCTGCAATTCGACCGCAACATCATAGCCGAGCTTAATAAGTTGGATGGCGACATCCGGAGTCGTTGCAACCCGCTGCTCCCCACCGTGAATCTCTCTCGGTACCCCGATCCTCATACACAAACCTCCATTTGGACTGCGGCAGTCTAACGGAGGTGGTCAACGGGCACAAAGCAAACTCTGCAGGTACTAGTCGCGAGGTTTGGGCCTCGGTCGATCTTTTATATGGTCATAAGCACGCTGACGTTGTTCCGGTGTCATGCCGTGTTAATGGTCGCGTATTTTTTGCCGATGATCTTAGTTTATGCGATTGAATCGACAGTAATGTTCACGGATCCGCGTTTACTCTTCACGTGAGTAAGTCTTGTAAATGTCGTAGCGTTCTCGAATCGAACTCCTGCGCTCATCGGACAGCTCGCGCCAGTCCGTTAAGCAACGTGGTGGCGTCTTTGCGCTGATCTCACGTCATACCCCTTGACTCCGCCACGTGGTCATCTAAGTTGTGTCTCCTTAATGACGCCCCAGCAACGGCACAGTTGACAGGGTAGAAGGCCCCTTTCCGGATATTATGTAAAGCCAGTGAGCCAAAACCCCATACTCAGGATCGCCGTCAACGTCCCGTTGTCGCGCGAATTCGACTACCTTCCCCCAACTTCCGAGCCGCTGCCGGTCGCTGGCCAGCGGGTCTTGGTGACGTTCGGAAGGCGACAACAGGTCGGTCT
>CAJXYT010000070.1 GCA_913063505.1 uncultured Gammaproteobacteria bacterium
TCGGAGATGTGTATAAGAGACAGATCTATGACATTCCCGGTATTCCTGTGTGCACCGGCGATGAGTTGACGGAAAGCCTGCTGAAGCAGATAGAGCCTTTTGGCGCTGGCATGCACCTCGGTGAGGAAATCACGGTCGTGCGTCCGGAAGGCGATGAGTTCTATGTTGAAACCGACGCAGGCAAGCAGTTCAGTTGCAAAGCCGTCGTGATCGCAGCCGGTGTTGGTTCATTCCAGCCACGGGCACTGCGGGCAACGGGAATCGATGAGATTGCAGTAAAAGCGACTCACTATCGAGTCCAAAATCCAAAGCAGTTTGAGAACCAAAATCTCCTGATTCTGGGGGGTGGTGATTCGGCATTGGATTGGGTTGTTGAGCTTGCACACTCCGCCAAGCACATCACGTTGGTTCATCGTCGTGACGAGTACCGGGCCGTTGATGCAACGGTTGCAGCAATGCGGAAGCTGGAAGCGGATGGTCAAGTGACCACCATTGAGAATGCCAAAGTCACCGAGATCAAAGGCGACGCGGATAATCTGAAATCGGCGGTTGTATCAAACAAAGCCAAAGAGACAATAGAGGTCGAAGCAGATCAGATATTGATTTTCTTTGGATTGGCTCCGAAATTGGGCCCGATTGCCGAGTGGGGCCTCGACATCAATCGTAAAACGATCAATGTTGATACGGAGCACTTCGAGACGTCCACACCAGGTATCTACGCTATTGGTGATATCAACCACTACCCTGGTAAGAAGAAGCTGATCCTATGTGGGTTTCATGAAGCGGCGTTGGCTGCATTCGCGATCAAACAGCGGATCGAGCCAGACAAGAAAATCCACGTCCAATACACCACCACAAGCCCTATTATGCACGAGCGATTGGGCGTAAAAGAAGACGAGGAATAGCTTTACCTACAGGGGTGACATTAGTAAGATGTGCGCCCTGCGCGGGGGCCTCCCCGCCAGACCAAACCAAGCGCCCGTAGCTCAGCTGGATAGAGTACTCGGCTACGAACCGAGCGGTCGGGAGTTCGAATCTCTCCGGGCGCGCCATAAAATCAAAGGGTTAGCCGAGTTTCTTGGCTAACCTTTTTTATTTCCAACACTTATCCCTTTTGCATTTCGGCTATCTTTTCCTTTTGAATAATCCAGTAGGTTGCCGAAATGAAATAGACCAATATCGGAACTATCAACCACGTTCTGAACCAATCCAGATCGCCGCCAAGATAGACCTGTATCGACCTTGAAGCGTTCGCTCAGTGCTTTGCTCGTGGGGGCAAGCCCGTATGCTGCGACAACGCCTTACCTTTGCGAATTCGTTTCTCGTGCGCCGAGGCGGTGTTCTTCCGACGCGCAGAACCACGTATTTTCTTTTCGTCGGACTGATCCACCGGAACAAGTTGTTCCTTATCTGGCCCGATTAGTCGGGAGAGGCTCATTTCCCTCAGCGCGCTTCGAATTAGCGGCCAGTTTTTTGGGTCGTGATAGCGAAGCAGTGCCTTGTGCAGTTGCCGTTTCTCGGGGGTCTTGACGATTTCAACTTCGTCGCTCTTGTAAGTCACTTTGCGCAGCGGATTCTTGCCGGAGTGATACATGGCAGTCGCAGTCGCCATGGGTGAGGGGTAGAAAGCCTGCACCTGATCCGCACGAAAATTATTCTTCTTTAGCCACAGTGCCAGGTTCACCATGTCCTCGTCAGTAGTGCCGGGATGAGCCGCGATGAAGTATGGGATAAGAAACTGCTCTTTTCCGGCATCTTCTGAGAACCGCTCAAACATCTCCTTAAACCTACTGTAGGAACCAATGCCGGGTTTCATCATTTTGTCGAGTGGCCCGTCCTCCGTGTGCTCTGGGGCGATCTTCAGGTAGCCACCGACATGATGTGTGACCAATTCCTTGACGTATTCCGGGTTTTCGACAGCGAGGTCGTAGCGAAGGCCGGATGCGATAAGTACTTTCTTCACGCCTGGCAATTCACGTGCCTTGCGATAGAGAGTGGTTAGCGAAGAGTGGTCGGTGTTCAAATTGCTGCAGATGCCAGGAAAAACACAGCTTGGGAGCCTGCATGCGGCCTCTATCTCGCGACTCTTGCAGGCGAGTCGGTACATGTTCGCCGTCGGACCACCAAGATCAGAAATGACGCCGGTAAAGCCGGGCACCGTGTCACGGATCTTCTCAATTTCTTCGAGGATCGATTCTTCGGACCGGTTCTGAATGATGCGACCTTCGTGTTCGGTAATCGAACAGAAAGTGCAGCCGCCGAAACAGCCCCGCATGATATTCACCGAAAAACGAATCATCTCGTAAGCCGGGATGCGCGCATCGCCATAGGACGTATGAGGTACGCGAGTGAAGGGCATACCGAAGACATAGTCCATTTCGTCGGTCGTCAATGGCAGGGCAGGAGGGTTGACCCAGAGGTCTCTTTTTCCGTGCGCCTGTACGAGCGCGCGCGCATTGCCGGGGTTTGTCTCCAGGTGCAGGACTCGGTTGGCATGCGCATACAGAACGGCGTCGTCGCAGACTTTTTCGAACGATGGCAGTCGAATTACAGTCCTGTCCCGATTGCGTTTCGCATCAGGAACAAAGCGTAGGACCTTTTCATCATCGATGGTTTCTGCTTGCGTGGTGGCACATGCATCGAGTTCCTGAGTATTTACATAGGGACTGACGATCTGGTCGATACGGCCGGGCCGATCGATGCGCGTCGAATCAATTTCCCACCAGCCGTCCGGGGCATCATTGCGGATCAATGCAGTACCGCGAATGTCGCGTATGTCTTCGACGCGCTCACCGCGGGCTATGCGGTGCGATAGCTCGATAATCGCGCGCTCAGCATTACCATAGAGCAAGATGTCAGCAGTGGCGTCGAGCAAAATTGAGCGCCGCACAGTATCTTGCCAATAGTCAAAATGGGCAATCCGGCGCAGTGATGCTTCGATGCCGCCGAGGACGATTGGTACATCGCCATAGGCTTCCTTACATCGCTGCGTGTAGACCAGCGAACAACGATCAGGACGCTTTCCGCCAACACCATCCGGCGTATAAGCATCGTCATTTCTGACTTTCTTATCCGCCGTATAGCGATTGATCATCGAATCCATATTGCCGCCCGCAACGCCGAAGTACAGGTTCGGTTTTCCCAGCGCTTCGAAGTCGTCCTTCGAATGCCAGCTCGGCTGCGCGATTATTCCGACACGAAAACCACTCGCTTCCAGCAGGCGACCGATGATCGCCATGCCAAATGACGGGTGGTCGACATAGGCATCGCCGGTGACGATGATGATGTCGCAGGAATCCCATCCCAAAGCATCCATTTCTGCACGCGACATCGGCAACTCGGGCGCTGTGCCAAAGCACTCGGCCCAGTACTTGTTGTGGTCGAACAGTGAAGTAGCACGTGCAGACATTGATCAGTATCGGGCAAAGGGCCAGCATTATAACTGGTAGGCATGCGGCCTGTAACCTAATACTCAGGTGATATAACCGTTAAATGCCAGCTACGATCACATCGACCCAGTCCCCAAAAATCCGCGTATGACAGTCGCGCCATCTCGCTGGCATTCGTCAATGCATTTTTGATCGATGTGGAGTTCGTCTCTGTCTTAGCTGGGTGGCTCGTTCTTGGAGCGCATAAGAAACGCGATTACTGCTGAACAACCGCCAAGAACGATAGAAAGAGTCAGAATTTGCTTCATAATGAGGTCTCTGCTGCTAATGCGCTTCGATTGCAACCCATGAGGGTAGCTTACTCGCAAAGAAAAGCCGTCTGCGTCATAGATGATTTCAATAGGCTGCCATATCCGGTAGCCTCATTAGTTTAGGAAAATGCATGATCGATTTGAATACACGCCTGACCGCAGCACCTGTGGTGCCGCTGGTGCAGGTCGAAGACCCGAAGGTTGCAGTAGCGACAGCGAAAGCACTCGCCGCTGGCGGCCTCTCAGTGATTGAGTTAGTACTGAGAACAACGAATGCACTCGACTGTCTCGAGGCGCTGTGTGGCTTAGACGATGATCTAATCGTCGGTGCCGGGACTGTCTTATCGTCGACACAGGCGACTGAATGCTTGGATCGGGGTGCGGCATTCCTTGTTTCGCCTGGTCTCGACGAAGACACCGTCCTAGTTGCGAAGGCTAGAGACATTCCGATTTTCCCCGGCATTAACACGCCAACCGAAATTATGCGCGCGCGAAACCTAGGCTTGAACGTGGTCAAGTTCTTTCCCGCTTCGATAGCGGGCGGTATTCCTGTCTCTTATACACATCTCCGAGCCCACGAGACCGTACTAGATCTCGTATGCCGTCTTCTGCTTGAA
>CAJXYT010000071.1 GCA_913063505.1 uncultured Gammaproteobacteria bacterium
GACTATTTGGTTCTTACGTCTTTTTTGCCTTCGCAAAGTCCGACGCAAGCACCCACACAAATTATCTGATTTAAATTGTTAAAGAACGAGCCCTAAGTTCGGCGACAGCACATAGCTGTCTCTTTATTAGAGCTGACCCACCATCTTACAGGCGAAGGAGGTATAAGCATCATCCTCTTTTGCCTGCGCACTTCTTTGGGGGCCGCTGAAGTCCACCGTGTCCCTCAGCGAGCCGCGTATTATACGAGCGAATTGAATTGCGTCAACACCTTTTTCAATTTTTTTTTAAAATAGCTGAAAAGCCCGATTGGCGGGGCCTTGGTAAGGACTGCTCAAACCCTGAAAGGGTTACTTTTCTCCTGTGAGAATACCGTTCCCCGGTTTGACGCCTAGGTCTGCCGGTAGACCATGAAAATGTCTGTACGCCTGTAATTGGGGGGGCTAAGTGGGGATTCATGATGGAATCCCGCAGATTCATACAGACCAAGTGCCAGTGCAAGACTTCTGTGAGATTCAAAATAAAGCACTGTCCCGTCGAGGTCGGTGGAGCTAGCCAGTGCCGTCGATAATAATCATCGCATGAGACCTCTACCCTGATATCCGCCAGCAACAGGCATTTTTGTCGATTCATATACCCCATCTCCGTGGTGTTTGAGGGCAACGGTACCGACAACTGCATCTGCCCGTTCATCAGTCATGGCTTGAACACCAATCCTTGAACTCCTGACTGGCCACCAAATCGGTAGGGCCATGGAACTTATCTCGTCACAGCTTGGCTTCATCGAGGGTCTTATTAAAGAAGTCTTCAAGGTTTGTGAGAGTATCGAGCGATCCAGCATCATTTTGATTTCTCACCCTTGCTCGAAGCAGTGACCATCAGCCAAGCTCCAGGTGGGTTCATTTCATATAAAACCTCCCACCAGATCGGCTCTGGCTGAGCTCGGGGTGAATCCCGCGAGCCTTCAGGTAAGGGTGACTCTGGCAAACTTCCTCTTGCCTACCTGATACACATTGCTCGTACCAGCTTGTAACTCCAATGAGCGGTCTTCAATTTTCTGCCCATCGATCTTGACGGCGCCCTGCTTGATCATTCTGAATGCTTCCGACGTACTGCTAACCAGACCCGCGCGCATCAGCAAATGCGAGATACCCATTTTGCCATCATCGCTTACCAGACTGACGTCAGTGATTTTCTCGGGCATTGCCCCTTGCTGGAATCTGGATACAAATTCCTGCCGCGCAGCATCCGCTTCCGCCTCACTATAGAATCTGGCAACAATTTCGGCTCCAAGTTCAAATTTTGCGTCGCGAGGATTCATCCCATCATCGACCGACTTCCTTAAAGTGGCAATATCCTCAAGCATTCGGAAGCTCAACACCTCGAAGTAGCGCCACATCAAATCATCTGAAATTGACATGATCTTGCCGAACATTTCTCCAGGCGCATCGGTAATACCGATGTAGTTACCAAGCGATTTCGACATCTTCTGGACACCGTCAAGGCCTTCCAGTAGCGGAGTCGTCATGACGATCTGCGGCTTCTGGCCGAAGTCCTGCTGCAATTGTCGGCCCACTAGCAAATTGAATTTTTGATCAGTGCCACCCAGTTCCACGTCGGCCTTCAAAGCGACGGAGTCATAGCCCTGCACCAGCGGGTATAGGAATTCATGGATCGAGATTGGCTCACCACCTTTGTAGCGCTTGCTGAAGTCGTCACGCTCAAGCATTCGAGCCACCGTATGCCTTGCTGCAAGTTTGATAAGACCAGCGGCATCCATTTTGCCCATCCAGGTCGAATTGAACTCGACTCGTGTTTTTTCCTCATCAAGGATTTTGAAGATCTGCTTCTCATAAGTCGCAGCATTCGCTGCGATCTGCTCAGCGGTCAAGGGCGGGCGCGTAGCATTCTTGCCGCTTGGATCGCCAATCATCCCAGTAAAATCTCCAATCAGAAACACAACGTCGTGACCGAGTTGCTGGAACTGACGCATCTTATTGATCAGGACCGTATGTCCGATGTGTAAATCCGGTGCGGTCGGATCAAAACCGGCCTTGACGATTAATGGCCTGCCTTCTTCGAGCTTGGCTTTCAAGCCATCCTCGGGCAAGACCTCGTCGGTACCACGGGTTAATTCTGCGATTTTTTCCTGGATGCCTGCCATGCCTGAGTTGCTCAGTTTTTTCACGTCGATAGGGAACGGAACTGTAGCATTCCTTCGCTGGTTAACACCATGAGTTATAACACTTTTTCTTTGACGCGAAAAAACCTGCGCGGTAGAGTAGCGACTTCCAGCCACCCATGAGACACAAGACTTGAATCGTCCGGTCAGCCCCCTGTTACACGATTACAAGCAGTCTACTTCAGACCAGCCTAAGAAATCCAAAGCCCTTCAATGGTTTACAGTGGGCCTTGGTATTTCGCTGATCGTCGTTGCGCTGGTCAATACGGTCGACATGCCTGCTCCTGGTAAACCTCCATCCAGCGCACCTGTGATGGTTGCCAGCATTGATGAGTCGTCGGTTGTACCGCCCGTTGATCGAATAGTTCTGATGGAGCAAGCCGAAGCGTTGATGCCAGCTCCGGCACCCGCATTTAAACAGCTAGTGTTCAATGTAGCCGCCGGTGACACTATAGAGAGGTTGTTTCGACAAAATAACCTGGATATAGGTCAACTCATGCTGATTACCGAACTGGAGGAAGCAAAGACTCGATTTCGTCGCATCAAGCCAGGCGACGTATTTGAGGTGAACCATAAAGACGGCCAGATCATGAGTCTGTACACGAAAATCGACCTCACCAGTGCCTTAAAAATCGAGAAGCAGGAATCAGGTTTCGCGGCCGAAATCATCGACCAACCGATCGAGCGACGCAAACGTATGGCATATGGCGTCATCGCCTCGTCTTTATTTGAAAGCGCTGCGGCGGCTGGTCTGTCTGACAAAGTCATCATGAATATCGCCGGGATATTCGCCTGGGATGTCGACTTCGTCCTAGATATTCGTCAGGGCGATAACTATTACGTTCAGTTCGAAGAAATCTGGCAAGACGGCAAGTATGTTTCAGACGGCGAGATCATCGCCGCTGAGTTCAATAATAATGGTCGTACTATTCAGGCAATTCGATTCGTCGACGATAACGAGCGCAGCGAGTACTTCACGCCAAACGGCGACAGTGTACGTAAAGCCTTTATCCGGGCGCCTGTCGACTTCACGCGCATTAGCTCCAACTTTAATCCCAATAGAAAGCACCCGATTTTGAACACGATTCGAGCGCATCGTGGCGTCGATTATGCAGCCCCACGTGGTACGACGATCAAGGCGTCCGGAGATGGCAAAGTTATCTTTCGTGGCACCAAGTCTGGCTACGGAAAGACCGTCATCGTCCAACATGGCGGAAACATCACAACGCTGTACGCGCATATGTCCAGTTACGTCTTGAAGGTTGGTGTCGGCACCAGAGTTCGCCAGGGTCAGGCCATCGGCTTCGTCGGCAGCACCGGGTTAGCGACCGCGAATCACCTGCATTATGAGTACCGACTGAACGGTGTACACCGAAACCCACGTACAGTAAGTCTCCCGGATGCAGAGCCGATCGATGAGCAATACCGAGATACGTTCATGGCGAGAGCGGCACCTATTATGAAAGAACTTGAACAGTTTAAGAGTACGCAGGCGGCAGCAGTCGCGTACAACAGTCAGTAACGCCCATGCCCAATTACTACGTCGGTTTGATGTCCGGCACCAGCATGGACGGTATCGACGCGGTTGTCGTCGAATTCGGTGATTCAAGCACCAGAGTTCATGCTGCATTGTCGCAACCCTACCCCGACGAACTCAGAGAATCATTGCTTGCGGCGACTCGCGAGCCGCTTGATGTCGAACTAGACAGATCGGGTGAACTGGATCGCTGGGTTGGCGAATGTTTTCGAGATGCGGCTATCGCCGTGATTGGTGAAGGTGGTCTTGGGAATGAAGACATCATCGCAATTGGCAGTCATGGCCAGACCTTACGCCACCAGCCGAATGCGGCAAAACCCTTCTCACTTCAAATCGGCAACGCTTCGATTATTGCTGGTGGGACGGAGACGACCACGGTTAGCAATTTTCGAGAGGCCGATATCGCGGCCGGCGGACAGGGTGCGCCGCTTGTTCCGCCGTTTCATCAGTGGTTGTTTGCTCAGGAAAGCAAGGCCCGCGTGATCGCTAATATCGGAGGTATTGCCAACATTACGATCTGTCTCTTATACACATCTGACGCTGCCGACGAATAGAGAGGTGTAGATCTCGGTGGTCGCCGTATCATT
>CAJXYT010000072.1 GCA_913063505.1 uncultured Gammaproteobacteria bacterium
TTCAAGCAGAAGACGGCATACGAGATCTAGTACGGTCTCGTGGGCTCGGAGATGTGTATAAGAGACAGGCCATATGCAGCTACAATAGTAGCCGTACCGGCTCGCCGTCCCGCTTCAATGTCGCGCTCCGCATCACCAACGTATATCGATGCTTGCGGGTCGATACCGATCATGTCACAACCAAGCAGCACGGGACCAGGCTCAGGCTTCCGGACCGACAAGGTATCGCCGCTAACAATGCACGACGAGCGCTCCACGAGGTCCAGCTCGGTAAGTAGAGGTAATGTAAGTTGCCCTGGCTTGTTGGTAACGATTCCCCAAGGACAATCGCGTGCATCCAATTGATCAAGTAATTCACCCAAACCGCTGAAGAGCCGCGATTCCACGCAGATCATCTCGGCATAGCGCTCCAGATACTTCTGATGAAGTTCGTCGCCAAACTCGATCTCGAGTTCCGGAAAACCGAACGTCAGCAGGCCGATAGCACCATGCGATACAAACGTTCGCGCCAGCTCATAAGGCGCCGGTTCGATGTCGTGTTCCTGCTGCAAGCTTTGCAGCACTGCAACCATGTCTGGTGCTGTGTCTACCAATGTACCATCGAGATCAAACAAGACGGCATTGTACTCAACACCATTGAGCTCACTCACGTTGAAAATACATCAGATAATTTACATCCAGATTCCCACCTAGAGAATATTCTGCCGTTATCGGATTGTAGTGCATGCCAATACTATCTCTTAATGAAAGCCCCGCACTTCTTGCCCAGGAGTCGAGCTCTGATGGCCGAATAAATTTTTCGTATTCGTGTGTGCCGGCGGGCAGTAACTTGAGAACATATTCGGCGCCAACAATAGCAAACGCAAATGATTTTGGATTACGATTGATGGTCGAGAAAAATACATGACCACCAGGTTTCACCAGTTCCGCACACGATTTGATGACCAGCGCTGGGTCGGGGACGTGCTCAAGCATTTCGAGACAAGTGACGACGTCAAATGACCCAGCTTCTTGTCCTGCCAATTCTTCAGCGGTAGCCTTTCGATAGTCGACTTTTGCGTCGGACTCATGCTGGTGTAAGCGAGCTACAGCGAGAGGACCCTCCGCCATATCGATGCCAATGACGTTGGCGCCCGATGTCGCCATCGACTCTGCGAGAATGCCACCACCACAACCAATATCGACCACACGCGCTTGTGCTAATTGAGCATGTTGGCGAATCCAGTCCAAACGCAATGGATTAATGTCGTGTAGGGCGCGAAACTGGCCGTCAGGGTCCCACCATCGAGAGGCAAGAGCATCGAATTTCGCTACTTCGGCAGGATCAACGTTTTCTCTAGCGGTGTGCATTTGGGCTCGTACCTTATTTCCTGGTTCTATGAAGCAGCAAAGCGATCTCGCCACTCGCTGCTGCGGTCCATCAGGGTATCCATATCAATGCGCGATAGCTGGCTACTATTCAACTGACGCCTGCCAGCGATCCAGGCGTCTGTGATCTACTCTGACTATGCCGTATAAACGAATTGAGAGACTGGATCATACATTGGCTTGTGTCGGTGGCAACAGGTCCATTATACGGCCGTCAGTAATGAGGGCGGCATGCTCCGTGAGGACCGTATTTACTGATTCAACGGGAACAAACCAACGAGGTGCTATCAAGGTATCGCGATGCTGCATAGTCGAGGGGGAGTATACGCGTCATGTGAGGCAGTTCCAGCAGTGGTTTAAATACACCTGAAAGGCGCTAAAACACTGCTGTTATAGGGCTTCCTGTGGTATTATTCTAAGCCTAATCTGTCAGCCGATTTATGGCCGAAACCAGCACGATGCGTACACGACATAATCCGCTTGAAATCCAGCAAAAGTTAATCACTTGAACCCGACCTCCCGGTTTGGATCGCGCCGGGGTTTTGAGCACGAAAAGTAGGAATATATGGCCGAATTTGCACATGAATTGCTGTCAGTAAGTCTCGAAGACGAGATGCAGCAGTCTTATATGGATTACGCGATGAGCGTTATCGTGGGTCGAGCGTTACCGGACGTGAGGGACGGACTGAAACCAGTCCACCGTCGAGTTTTGCATGCGATGCGAGAGCTGGGTAATGACTTCAATAAACCCTATAAGAAATCGGCCCGTGTCGTCGGTGATGTGATTGGTAAGTACCATCCACATGGCGATTCAGCTGTCTATGACACGATTGTTCGAATGGCGCAGCCGTTTTCAATGCGTTACATGCTGGTCGATGGCCAGGGTAACTTTGGTTCAGTTGACGGAGACTCTCCGGCTGCCATGCGATACACGGAAGTGCGCATGTCGAAAATTGCACATGAGCTATTGGCCGATATCGAAAAAGAAACGGTTGATTTCATCGAGAATTACGACGGATCTGAGAGCGAACCGGCAGTCATGCCGACAAGGGTGCCTAATTTATTGGTCAACGGTTCGTCGGGAATTGCAGTGGGCATGGCCACCAACATTGCGCCGCACAACCTTACAGAGGTCATTAACGCGTGTATGGCACTGATTGAAAACCCGCTTATCGATGTACCCGGTCTTATGGAGCATATTCCTGGGCCTGATTTTCCGACCGCAGGGATCATAAACGGTGCGGCCGGAATCTATTCCGCCTACTGTACTGGTCGGGGACGAGTGCACATTCGCGCGAGAACCAACGTCGAAGTCATTAATTCTCGCGGTAAAGAAGCGATCATAGTCACCGAGCTCCCATATCAGGTAAACAAAGCTCGCTTGATAGAAAAAATTGCTGACCTTGTCCGGGAGAAACGAATTGAAGGGATTAGCGAACTGCGTGACGAATCCGACAAAGACGGCATGCGGGTTGTTATCGAAATCAAGATGGGGGAAGTCAGCGACGTTGTCCTGAATAACCTTTATAAGCAAACGTCGATGCAGAGCGTGTTCGGCATCAACATGGTCGCCCTACATGATGGACAACCGAAGCTCCTTAATCTGAAGCAGGTTTTAGAGGCATTCCTGTCTCATCGTCGCGAGGTCGTGACTCGGCGCTCCATTTTTGATCTACGTAAGGCTCGAGATCGTGCACATGTATTGGAGGGGCAAACTGTTGCTTTGGCCAATATCGACGAAGTCATTGCAATGATAAAGGCATCGGCGTCACCGGCGGAGGCGAAGGTGGCTCTCATGGCGAGCCAGTGGGGCCCTGGTGCAGTAACCGACATGCTCCAACGTGCCGGCGAAATGGATACTAGGCCGGATGGACTGGACACTGTTGCGGGCTTGATCGATGGTAAATACCACCTTTCCCCCGTCCAGGCGCAAGCGATTCTTGATCTCCGATTGCATCGCTTGACAGGGCTTGAGCAAGATAAAATTGTTAAAGAATACAAAGAGATACTAGAAAAAATTAAAGTATTTTCTGATATTCTTGCCAATCCCGATCAATTGCTCGAAGTTATCAAGGCGGAGCTAATCGCGATTCGTGAGGCCTACGGTGACGATCGCCGCACAGAGATCGTCCAGGACCACTCGGATTTGAGTGTTGAGGACCTGATTCCTGAAGAGGAAGTTGTGGTGACCCTGTCCCACGGCGGCTACGCGAAGGCGCAACCTATCGAGGCCTACCAGGCGCAGAAACGCGGTGGCCGAGGACGCTCTGCAACGAAGGTCAAGGATGAGGACTTTGTTGATAAGCTCTTTGTCGCGAACACGCATGACACGATTTTGTGCTTCTCCAGTCACGGCAAGATTTATTGGTTAAAGGTATACCAGGTTCCGCAAGCCAGTCGTGGGTCGCGCGGCAAACCGATTGTGAATCTACTCCCCCTCGAAGATGGCGAGCGAATTAACGCTGTTCTGCCGATCAGGGATTACGCGGAGGGACACTTCGTATTTATGGCGACCTCTGCGGGCACCGTTAAGAAGACGCCTTTGAGTCAATTTTCACGGCCGCGCTCAAACGGCATCATAGCAATCGACCTGCGTGATAATGATAAGCTTGTTAACGTCGAAATCACAGATGGCGAAGCTGAAGTTCTGCTCGTAGCTAGTCATGGCAAATCAATCCGCTTTAAAGAAGAAGATGTTCGTCCTATGGGCCGTAGCGCGGCCGGCGTTCGAGGAATCAAGCTGCCAGCGGGCGATGAAGTTATCGCTCTGTCAATCATGCGTGATGGCTTGATTCTTACAGCGACAGAAAATGCTGTCTCTTATACACATCTCCGAGCCCACGA
>CAJXYT010000073.1 GCA_913063505.1 uncultured Gammaproteobacteria bacterium
GCGTGACAGGAAGATTCTCAAATGCATATTCAGCACTGCCGAATACAGCCCAGGAGTCCGAGTCGATGTTGGTCGTGCGAAACTGCGAGTTGGCTGATGTTTGTGCTACCCAGGCGTTGATGATTTCGGTGTTTTCGTGCGCAAAGTAGTCAGCCCCAACCAGCCAGGTAAAGTTACCTGAAGTTTCGGCCGCGTAACGAATTTCTTGAAAGAAAATGTCGTTGTCTGCGGTTTGTATGGTTTGCAAATTGCGGGAATTGAGCCTGGCGTTCGCACCCGAAAAATCGCCGTCCCGGAGTGTCATGATCTCACGTTCACGATAGTTTGTGACAGACGTAAGCGTGCCACCTTCTAGTGTCCAATCGAGCACTAGATTGTGGTTGTCGACATCGTTGGTATTTTCGACTGGGGAGTTGATGGTGGTTTTGAAGGCATCTTCAATGTCCGGTACTAAGCTGCGCCGTACACGGATACGGTCGGTAAAATTTTCTTCCTGAGTATCGAACACATAGTTTATGTCCAATGCATCGGTTGGCTGGAAGCGTAAAGACAAGCGCGTATGTTGGAATGCCTCAGGATCGACATCGCGACCATTAACGTCGGTGTAAAACCCTTCATCCCGCTCTTCGTCTACGTGGCTGATTCGCATGCCAAACTGCTCGTTTATCGGGATGTTGATCTTGGCTTCGAGCCGTTGAAAATCCTTTTCACCCAAAGCGCCAACCACTTCAATTGCAAATTCGTCCTCTGGCTTTTTGGAGATCAGGTTTATCGCACCACCGAGTGCGTTACGCCCATAGAGTGCCCCCTGGGGGCCGCGCAATACTTCAGCGCGCTCCAGATCATAAGTGTCCAAACGAGCGAAGTTTTTGCCACCTAGGCTGTTGGTCGCGAAGTACGCTCCGTTTCTATATAGACCTGTTGCTGAAACGGATGCGCGATTTCGTGACTGACCCGCACCACGTATGGTCGGTTCAGACAAGGAGGCTGCTTGAGTTTCGTTAATGCTGATGCCGACAATGAGGTCGGTGATGTCGCGTAAGCTGGATACACCGCCCACGTCTTCGATGAATTCCTGTGAAAGCGCGGCTGCCGAAAAGGGAACGTCCTGTAATCGTTCGGTCCGTTTACGAGCAGTGACGACAATTTCTTCCAACAAGGCGTTGGTTTCTTCAGCGCTGGCAATGATAGGCGTTGCCTGACATAACAAACCGAAGACGGCTGCGGCAAAAATTGGCCTGATTTGTGAGCGATTGATTGCATTAAGTTGCATAGTACCTTCTCCTAGTAAACGGAGACTAGATTCATACACAAGGATATTATTTTGTCAACTAATAAATAAGAGATGACTTTGTATTGCACTGCTGTTTATTGTATAAAGTAGGCATTCAAAGCCAAACATTCATAATAAAGGATATTTTTTGAACTCTAAGGAACTGGCGCTTACAGCACCAAAAGCTGATCGAACGAGAACTCGCATCCGATCCATGGCGTTGAAACTCTCGGAGGGTCCTGCTACGTCCCGATTTACGCTCGAACAACTTGCCGAACGTTTGGATCTGCACTACACGGCTATTTATCACTATTTCGACTGCAAAGATGATCTAGAGGCGGAATTGATCGAAGCTATGTGTCAGCAGCGGACAACTTTGTTGGGCAATGCCAGAGCAAGTGCGCCTTCAGGTTTACAGGCACTGACGATATTTGTTACTAGTGAGCTTCAGGAATCACCAACGGATCTTTTAGTCCGCTCGCCAGCGTTGTTGACAGGCGTCTATCGAGAGCGTGCCTATTTGGCGTTGAATACTTCGCGAAAGCAGATTACTCAATTGGTCGACTGTGGTATCCGTGACGGCAGTATTCGTGACATTGACTCCAAGCTCGCAGCAAATCTTATTAGCCGTATCCTGAATCGTTTCCGTAATAGGCGCGAGAAACTAATCGCGACCTCAAAACTATCTATCGAGCAAATGAGTGCGCAGTTATGTGGGGTTATCTGCTCTGGATTAGTCTCGGCGGACGCCTCCGGTTTGGACCATCACAATTTCCAACCCAAGCCATTTCCGGTAGCTAAATTACTCGATGAACGAGGCATGGAAGTGATCCTTGGTAGCCTCATACGTGATTTTAACAATCGTGGTTACAATGGTACGTCGATTCCACAGGTTGCAGCTAGCCTAGGGGTAAGCAAAACATTCTTATACAAATTTGCGCCGACAAAAGAAGAACTCTTGTATGCCTGTGCCCGCCAGACTCTAGATCTATTAGGCCAGGTGCGACAAGTCGCAAAAGTGATGACGGATGATCCTTCGACCAGACTGCTATTAAACCTCTTCTATATGCGCCATCTCAAAACTAACCTGCCGGGTCCATTGCTAGCCACACCCAACTTTCGCTCGCTGTCCAAAGAGCACGAGCGGGTGATTTGGGCGATTTTCAATAAGTGGCGTGCAGACCTGGTGCAACATTTTGAAGAGAGTTCAGCGCAGGGGCAGCTGCGCGACGTCTCGCTGGCGATTGTTCTGCCGTTGACTACTGTGTTGTCAGAAGTTCCTATAACGTGTGAATGCGTTGAAGAGGGATATCATGATGAAGTGGTACAGTTTCTTTTGTATGGATTGAGTAGCGAGAAGCCTCGTGTTTAAGAAGGTGCGAAGTGGCTTGATCCGGTCCAATCTGGGTGGGTATCCAGTTTGCTGAGTCAGGCGGTGTCTAAAAAATGAGCTGTACAAATTCGCCATTTCAGACCTAGGCGAAGGAGTGCCCGGATTCGGACCCAGCGCGGTCGAGCCCGATTTGGGTCGGCGGCTACCGGCATCGATAATTTAAATATGCAGCAGGAGAGAATCGGCATGCAGAAGACCACACTAAACAGGGCACAAGCGGGCACATTTGCCTGCCTTGCGATGTGCCTTCTCATCCAAACCGCATCTGGCGAGACGCCCGAACGGAATGCTTACTTCGGCGACACACACATTCATACCATGTACTCGTTTGACGCCTTTATGGGCAACGTTCGCACCACACCGGACGACGCTTACCGCTACGCGAAGGGTGAGCCCATAGATCATCCGACGGGGATGAAGCTCAGGATCAACGGGCCACCTCTAGATTTTTTGATGGTCGCCGATCACGCCAAGTATCTGGGCGTGTTTGCAGCCCAGATCGATCCGGAAGCGCCATTCTATGGTCACCCGGATGCCCAGAACCTGGTGCCTCGGGGCAGCAGCATAAACAATACGGTGAGGCGGCTTAATGAACTCGGTATGCAGAAGCCAGAGTTCTTGGGGCCGAAGGTTTGGAAATACGCCTGGCAAAAGATCATCGCGGCGGCTGAACAGCACAACGATCCAGGCAGGTTCACGGCTTTCATCGGTTACGAGTACACAGCGACGCCGGGCAACCGCCACCTGCATCGGAACGTAGTGTTTCGCGGCAGCCGCGTACCGGAGCGTCCGTTCAGTTCAGCCGATTCCATGGATCCAGAGGATCTTTGGGACTGGTTGGATCGGCTTCGTGACGAGGGAATCGAAGCACTGGCGATACCGCACAATATGAACCAGAGTGACGGCCTGGCGTTTCAGGAGGTGACCTTCAAAGGTGCGCCCATCGATCGAGCCTTTGCCGAGAAGCGCATGCGCAATGAGCCCATTGCCGAGATCAGCCAGCAGAAAGGCACCTCGGAAACTCATCCATCCCTTTCGCCTAACGACGAGTGGGCTGACTTTCAGATCGTCCAGTACTATCTGAATCGGACTGAGAGAACCAACCCCATCTCGGTGTTCAAAGGCGGTTATTACCGCGACGCATTGAATACTGGCCTGAAGAGCCAGGCGGTCAGCGGCTTCAACCCATATCAGCTGGGTGTGATCGGCGCCAGTGATACGCATGTCTCTGCCGGACCTTTCGAGGAGGATAATTATTTCAGCGGCAATCGCAACGATGCGGTCTCGCGGGGGTCCGCTTATCCGGACCAGACCGATCCGAGTGCATCTTGGGAGGGCTTTAAGACACCCCGCAAGGCGACCCATGGCACCGGTGGGCTGGCCGGTGTCTGGGCCGAAGAG
>CAJXYT010000074.1 GCA_913063505.1 uncultured Gammaproteobacteria bacterium
ATTTTATTCTCAAGGGGTCTTTGGGCGACGCTAAAACACAACTTACCTATGCGTTGGAATTAACTCAAGACAACTACTTGGTTTCAGCCAAGATTCATCAGCGTCTGACGGATGTCGCCAGAATGCAGGAGCGGATGGAGGAGTTTTAAATTCTCGCCGTGATTTTTTTAGGGACCAAGGTCTCAGGCGTTGCCTTTGACTGTGACCTGAAGCTCGCTGGCAAAGTCTAGCATGCGGCGCAAAGGAATCATGGCTTGCTCTCCGATAGCGGGATCGACGCTTATCTCGTTATCGGCCCTCTCAAACACCTGAGCCAGTGTTTCCAGATCATTCATTGCCATCCAGGGGCATTGAGCGCAACTACGACAGCTGGCGCCTTCTCCGGCCGTGGGCGCGATAATAAACTCTTTATCGGGTGCCTGCTGCTGCAGCTTATAAAATATACCTTGGTCGGTGGCTACAATGAAGCGCTTGTTGTTCATTTCACTTGCAGCCCGAATAATCTGCGTGGTTGAGCCCACTCGATCGGCTAAGTCCACAACTGCAGCGGGTGATTCGGGATGCACCAGTACCGCGGCATCCGGATAGACTCGCTTCAAATCAGCGATACCGCGTGCCTTGAACTCTTCATGCACAATGCACGCGCCATCCCACATGAGCATATCGGCACCGGTTTGTCGTTTTACGTAGTCACCCAAATATTGGTCGGGCGCCCAGAGAATTTTTTCGCCCTGTTCTGTCAGATGTTCCACCACATCAAGGGCTATGCTGGAAGTGACGACCCAGTCGGCCCTGGCCTTCACCGCCGCTGAGGTATTGGCATACACAACAACTTTTCGCTCGGGGTGCTGATCACAGAAAGCAGAAAATTGATCGATCGGGCAACCCAGATCCAAAGAGCAGGTTGCTTCCAGTGTTGGCATCAGAACGCGTTTCTGGGGTGTAAGAATCTTGGCTGTTTCACCCATAAATTTGACGCCCGCAACCACGAGGGTGCTGGCGGGGTGATCGTGGCCAAAGCGCGCCATTTCGAGTGAATCCGAGACGCAACCCCCGCTCTCTTCGGCCAGGGCCTGAATTGCTGGCGACGTATAATAATGCGCCACAATGACGGCATTCTCTTTCTGCAATCGGGCTTTTATCTGGTTCTTAAGTGACTGTTCCTGTTCCGGCGTAAGCTGCTTTTGCTCGGCACGATCGAGATGGTACTGCACCTGATCCCGGATGGTTTTCAGTTTTTCGGAGGCAAGACTCATAGGTGGCTATTAAAGGCGAAAAAAACGAGGAACAAGTCTAACATAAAATATGCAGGCGTTAATTCCCTATCCCCATAGGTACAAACTCATGCCTGAAATAGCGCGTGCAAAGTGACATCAGCGCGGGCAGTTGCCGCAATGGCGACGGCGAATTGAGCCGCGAATCGAGAGACTTGGAAAGGGCGTCGCCGCTTTGGTAATTTTCAATGAACATTTACTAGAGTTTCACTCATTAATTCCGTATAACCTTATGTTATTTAAAGAATAACAAGTTGGTTGCGAGACGGTTTGTATGCTCCGAATGCGGCTAACCAGTGCGCTGCTAATCATCAGTGTACAGTGAACAAGTAGTTAGGGATTCACAGTGGAACAGCACACAGTACTGATCATATCTGAGAACAAGGCAGATCACCTTATTCTTGCCGCCTGTTTAGCGCGCGCTAAACCGGCGAGGTTCCAGCTTGCAGCCTCAGAAACCATGGAGCGCCCACTCGAAGCACTCCTGGATCCTATGATAGATGCCGTGATTATGGGCCATGGGGCTCAAACGGAATACTTATTACGCTTGGCCAATAAAAACAATGCCGCGGCCCCGCTTATTATTATGTTAGATGAGTCCGAGCAGGCTTCTTTTGGCCATTTGCGCGAACTGGGCGCCCAAGATTATCTTATCCGCGGGCAATTGCAGGATGCATTGGTGCACCGTATCCTCGATTACAACATTCAACTCAAGCAGGCTCGCGAGCAAATCCGGCAGTTGTCCAATCGCGACACGCTTACCGGGGTCCTAAATAGAGTGGGTTTTCGTGCTCATTTAGAGCGTGCGATGGATCGCTCTAAACGGTATGGCTTCAACACAGCTCTGCTCTACATCAACATCGACCAGTTCACCAACATCAACGACCACTATGGCGAGTCTGATGGCGACGTCATGATCAAATCTATCTCGCAACGTTTGGTCAATAAAATGCGCAGTACCGACAGCATAGCGCGTCTTGGTGGTGATGAGTTTGCGATTGTTCTCGAAGACGTTAATTCGACTGCCGATGTGGAGCTTATTACCGAGAAAATGCTCAAATCTATTTCCGCTCCGATGCTTCTCAGTGATCAGCAGGTGGCAGTAGAGGCGAGTATCGGTGTGGCGATTTATCCGGAAGACGGGGGTGACTTTTCAGATCTGGTGGAACATGCCCGTAGCGCGATGCAGCAGGCTAAAAGCATCGAGGGTGGTCGTTTCGTCCGTTATTCCGAGAAGCTTGCCTTCGATGTCGGGGGCAATAGTTCCCTCACGGCAGAATTGCGCACTGCTGTGCGAAAAAACCAGTTTGAGCTACATTACCAGCCTCGAATAGACCTCGCATCCGGGCATCTGGTGGGACTAGAGGCCTTGCTGCGCTGGAATCATCCGGAGCGTGGCCTCTTGTTGCCTGGTGATTTCATGTCTGCCTGCGAGGATATGGGGCTGATGAAAGCCATCGGTTACCAGGTCATTCAGCACGCTTGCAATGCTCAGATCTGGCTAGAAGAGCAGAATATGAAAAATGTGGATGTTGCAGTGAACATCTCATTTTCTCAGATCGAGGACGACCCCTTTGTTGAAATTGTCAAAGATATTATCGTGCGTAGCGGTGCGGACGGCTCGAAAATCGAGTTCGAATTGACTGAGTCTACCATTATGCAAAGCTCTGTTGAGATCAAGTCACGCATGAACGAATTGCGAGAGCT
>CAJXYT010000075.1 GCA_913063505.1 uncultured Gammaproteobacteria bacterium
TGATCTCCTGGGTCGTTAGCGCGACCGTTTCGGACCAAAGCCGGTCATTTATAAGGATACCGTCAGAGCTAACACTTCGGATTGTGAGTGTGCCGACCAATTCTCTTGTGAATTTCAAACGCGCTTCCCTTAACATCTGCGCCACAGAATGAACGCATCATATGACAAAAACGCCGCAGTCGTTTTGTTGCCGCCTATATCGGCCGGTCGATTGCAAAACCAAGGCCTCAAGACGTGGCTTGCTCAGTCTGATATTACGGTTGAGACTCGGCCGAAGGAGCTTCTTCAGCGCGTGACCCAAGAGCTCGGACTTCCGTATCCCGAGCAAGGTTTCGGTGCCTTACGAATGTGGGGGCAGACCGGAGACCGGCCGGCGAATTGGATCGCTGCAGCAGATCCGATTTATCTTGAGCCAAGATTGGATCATTTGTGCTTGCATGCGCTTCGTCGTGTGGGCGTTCCGTCCACACAAATGCGGACACTGATTGATCACCTGCAGTTAACTCTGGGTGATGGGTCTGATTTCGGGTTTATGCGCTTGGCATCCTACGGCTACCTCAGTTCCAGAAATGCGATTGCCACGTCATCAGTGCCGGCCTATGTCATCGATGAACAAAAGCCCGATAAGTTCCTGCCCACAGGCGAAGACACAGGGGCACACCGCAACTTGGTCAGCGAGATTGAGATGGCGCTGCACGAGCATGAAGTCAATCTCGCTCGAGAAGCAGACGGTGAGTTGCCTATAAATTCTTTGTGGTTGTGGGGTGGTGGAACAGCGCCGGAAAAAATTAAGAGAGTGCAGCCACCTTTGTTTTCCGATGACGCGCTTCTCTCTGGCTATTGGTATTCAGCGACTGGCATAGCAGATTGTTGGCCGGGCAATATCACTGAATGCCTGAATCGATCCGTCGCCGGTTTTGTAGCTGAAACACCGGAATTTGACGACAGTTTGGATTTACTTGAGGCATGTTTACTTGAATTGCGTGAGGCGCTCCGATCGGGGCGACTAAGCAGCTTGACCTTGTTATTTCGCGACGGAGTGCGCGCCCACGTTCGCCGCTCGCACGCTTTACGCGTCTGGCGATACAAATCCGATTTATTAGACGAGGCACGCCAACAATGAGATCCGCCAGACCGGTTATTTGCCGGCAACCCCCGCAGCAATCGGTGCTCGATAATCTTGCCGGCATCGATCCGCTGCATATGCGTTTGTTTGCTATGCGCGGACTGACATCAACTGACGAGCTGGATTATAGCCTTGCTCACCTAGCACCAGTCGGTTCTCTCGAAAATATTGACGATGCTGCCTCACTCGTCATATCGCATCGAGAAGAAAAGATTATTGTCGTTGGGGATTTTGATGTTGATGGCGCAACAAGTACCGCGTTGCTGCTACGCTGTCTTTCAGAGTTCGGATTCAAAGACGTCGAATACCTCGTACCAAATCGATTTGAGTACGGCTATGGACTGACCCCTGGAATCGTCGACGTTGCTGCAGGACGCTCGCCGAGCCTGTTAATAACAGTTGATAACGGGGTATCGAGTATCGATGGCGTCGCCCGGGCCAATGAGCTTGGTATGTCCGTGTTGGTAACGGATCATCATCTGCCCGGCGATGAGTTACCTTCGGCCGCAGTGATAGTGAATCCGAATCTCAAAGGGAGCCAATTTCTGAGCCGCAACCTTGCCGGTGTGGGCGTTGCCTTCTATTTGATGGCCCGTATCGGTCGAATGCTTGAAGATGCCGGGCAAAATGGAGCGGCGAAGATTCCTGCTCGATACCTGGATCTCGTGGCTCTGGGCACGGTCGCCGACGTCGTACCCCTTGATCACAATAACCGAATATTGGTACATCAAGGATTGATGCGAATGCGGGCTGGGCGTGCTGTGCCGGGTATTGACGCATTACTTAAGCAGGCAGGTCGCACGTTGTCTCGCTGCGTTAGTGCTGATCTGGGATTCGCCGTTGGCCCGCGCATCAATGCGGCGGGACGTCTGGAGGATATTTCGATTGGGATCGAGTGTTTGCTGACGGATAGTGCGGAAACAGCGAACGAATACGCACGCATTTTGAATCAGATTAACAGCGAGCGTCGCGACATTGAGGCAACGATGCGAGATCAGGCGTTCAAATACGTGGATCAACTCGGCGAACAGCGATGGCCAGACTGCGTCTGCGTGTATGACAAGTCCTGGCACCAGGGCGTCGTCGGCTTGATCGCGGCACGCGTGAAAGAACGGTGCCACCGACCCGTCATTGCATTCGCTCGTGAAGACGAGAATTATCTGAAGGGTTCCGCGCGGTCGATTCAGGGAGTGAATATTCGTGATTTGCTCGAAGCGGTTTCTACGGTTAAGCCGGGACTTATTGAGAAGTTCGGTGGGCATGCGATGGCGGCCGGACTAACGATTTCGGAAGCGTCATTGGATGATTTCAAGAAAGTAGTCGCCGAGCAGATGCGGCGCTTGTATCCTGGCGCCGATTTTAGTGGCGCAATAGTGACGGACGGCCCACTGCCTGGAACGGCGCTAAACCTTAATTTCGCCCGGTCACTGCGAGATGCAGGCCCTTGGGGGTCGGCATTTCCTGAGCCGATGTGGAGTGGCGACTTTAGTATCGTGGAGCAACGAACAGTCGGGGAGAATCACCTCAAGCTGCGCGTCAGACCATCGGAAGGCGGAAATATTGTCGATGCCATTGCATTCAACCAGGCGGGTGACGTTTACCGCGGTATGGTGCGGCTGGTGTATAA